>CAZKRV010000160.1:0-1993 GCA_964555345.1 uncultured Bacteroides sp. | reverse complement strand
AGGATTCTGATTTTTTCTTCCATAATAGTATCTTTTTATCGTTATTGTTTTTGAATTTATGCTTGAATCGTAATGGGGATTATTCCTGTTGCGGCATGGTGGCCAGCGGGAGCAGGATAGTGAAGGTGGTGCCTATGCCAGGTTCGGATTCGGCTGAAATCTCGCCTCCAAATTCGCTGATCATCTTCTTGACGTAGGCCAATCCGAGTCCGAATCCTTTCACGTCGTGGACATCGCCGGTGTTGACGCGATAGAATTTGTCGAAGATTTTTTTCAGGTCATCGCGCCTGATACCCATGGCGGTGTCGGCCACGGTGATCCGGATCCGCTCAGGGTGTCCGGCCACTGTCGATGTGGAGAGCTTGAGGTTGAGCGGACGCTTCTCGTCACGATATTTCACTGCATTGTCGAGCAGATTGTAGATCACGTTGGTGAAGTGCATCTTGTCGACGTGGATAGTCGAATCTTCGGCTCCAAGGTCGGTGGTGATCTTGCCGCCATATTTCTCCACCTTTAATTTAAAGGTGTGGGCTATGCCGATGATCACATCGTTGGCATCGACGTAGGAGAGGTTGAGCGCGGATTTGCGGTCATAGTAGAGTGACATCTGAAGTACTTTCTCCACCAGAAAGCGTAGGCGCTTTGTGTCTTCGCCGATCACTTCGGTGATGTGGCGCATCATCGATTCGGATTTGCGCACGGAATCATCGCCAAGCATCTGGGCGGCGAGCGATATGGAGCTGATCGGGGTCTTAAGTTCGTGGGTCATGTTGTTGATGAAGTCAGTCTTCATCTCATTAACTTTCTTTTGCCGGAATGCCACCATGATCGCATAGATGAAGATCAGCAGCAGTATCAGGGTGAAAGCAAACGAAGGGATCATGAACTTGATCGAGGAGAATATGTAGTCCTTCTTTGTCGGGAAGTATACGTTGAGGTAGTTGATCTTGTTGATCGGGTCGTTGGGGAAGAGGGGTTGCTCATAGATGTCTGACGCAGGGCGTATCTGGCGTGAAGTCACGTCAGGAAATCCGGGGGTGTGATAGATCACGGCCCCGTTGCGGTTGGTCACGGCGAAGTCAAACGGTATGCGCAGTCCATTGTTGTCAAGCTCAAAGCGGAGGAAGTTGCGCACCATCGACGAGTCGGCGCGTTGCCAGATGGGGCGGTTGCTGCTCCGGGATATGATGTTGAGTATGACTTCATCGACCAGGCCTTTTTGATAGAGATAGCGTCCGCGTAGGTTTTCCTGAAGCGATTGTGACTGACGGGCGGCCGAGCTGTTGGGGTTGACGAGGCTGTTGCTGCCGGTGCCGGTAGCTCCATGGCGCCCTTTCGGCGCAGGAAACTGGTCGGGGGTGCCTTCAAGCGTGAGTCGTCCGGAAAGTCCGCTTTGTGTCGTGAATTTCATGGCCACACCTTCGGTTGACTGGTTTTTCTTATATGGCTGATAGGAGTCTACCTGAGCCATGTTTTCCTCAAGGAAGTGGCGCGTTTCCTCCTGTTCCAGCATTGACGATACGGCATAGAGTGAGCGGCGCACGCTCTCCTCAAACTGATCGTCGCGCATACGCACCATGTTATTCATGTACACGAACTGTACATAAATAAGACCTGCGAAAGTCAGGGCCATTATGATGGTGAGATACCAGATAGTCGATTTTTTCATTGTTCAGTATACAGGAGTTTGACGCTCCGGCAGTGCCGGGGTTTAATATTTTAACACTTAAATGCTATTTTTGTTTAATAAATTCAAAAATCAGGCATAATTGCCATTTTAACATTTGAGTGCAAAATTAACTAAAATCATGGCTCTGTCCAAGAAAAAAACTGATTTTTTTGCAGATAAGGGCTAAAAATAGTAACTTTGCCCTGCATATTGTATGCGCCTATCACAGCAACTAATTATTACCTAATAAATTACAACGTATGAGCTTGAACATCATCGTGCTCGCCAAGCAGGTGCCTGACACCCGCAATGTGGGCAAAGATG
>CAZKRV010000159.1:0-2206 GCA_964555345.1 uncultured Bacteroides sp. | reverse complement strand
TCGACACCGACCCCGCAGCAGTGCGCGCCGATGCCTACGACATGGTCATCAACGGCGTGGAAGTGGGCGGCGGTTCCATCCGTATCCACGACAGCGAACTCCAGGCCAAGATGTTTGAGATCCTCGGCTTCACTCCCGAAAAGGCTCAGGAGCAGTTCGGATTCCTGATGAACGCATTCAAATTCGGCGCACCTCCTCATGGCGGCCTCGCCTATGGTCTCGACCGCTGGGTAAGCCTTTTTGCCGGACTTGACTCTATCCGCGACTGCATCGCGTTCCCGAAAAACAACTCCGGACGCGACGTGATGCTCGATGCTCCCGCACCTCTGGATCAGTCGCAGCTTGATGAACTCCAGCTGGAACTCAACCTCAAAGACTGACGCCTGTCCGTGCCGGCCATTTCCGACATAATAGCTGCGATCGAAGAAGCCGCCCCACTTAACCTTCAGGAACAGTGGGATAATAGCGGACTGCAGGTAGGTCCCACCGGAGTTGAGTGCTCCGGAGTGATGGTCTGTGTCGACATCACTCCCGAAGTGCTCGACCAAGCCCGCGCTATGGGCTGCAATCTTGTGGTAAGCCATCACCCGCTGATATTCCGACCGATAAAATCAGTCGGAGCCAACTCGCTCGTATATCGCGCCATCACCGGTGGCATCACCGTCTATTCGGCCCACACTTCGCTTGACAACGCCCCCTGTGGAGTCAGCCACGCCATGGCTTCACGCCTCGGTCTGACCGATGTGGAAGTGCTTGAACCTCTGGCTTCACACCCCGATTGCGGCACCGGAGTGATCGGCACCCTGCCCCACCCGATGACTCCTCATGAGCTTATATCGCAGCTCAAGGAGGCATTCGGCCTCACGGCCCTGCGATGCTCCGACCCCGATGCCGTCCCGGCCATATCAAAAGTGGCACTCGTGGGCGGTGCAGGCGGATCATTCATTTCCCGGGCTGTAGACTGCGGGGCACAGGCCATTGTCACTGGCGACATACGCCACCATGATTTCGTGGACCATGGCCACCGGATTTTCATGGCCGATATCACCCACTTCGATAGCGAAAAATGCGCCAAAGACATATTAATGCGTATAATCTCGGAAAAATTCCCTAACTTTGCAGCCTTAAAACCTGCACCGGATTCTAACCCGATAAACTATCTCTGACGAGAAAAATATAACCTCCAAAGCATGGCAACTACCAAACCCGAACAATCACTGAGCGTGGAGCAGCGTCTGACCAACCTCTACCAGCTGCAGACAATCCTCTCTGAAATCGACCGCATCCGCACTATCCGCGGCGAACTCCCCCTGGAAGTGAAAGACCTGGAAGACAGCGTGGAAGGACTCAAGACCCGCATCGCCAATTACAAAAACGAAGTTGACGATCTGCGCAAAGCCACCGCGGCCGAACACGCCACCATAGCCGAGGCAAAAACCAAAATTGACAAATACAAGACTCAGCTCGACTCCGTGCGCAACAATAAGGAATACGACATCCTGTCAAAGGAGATCGAATTCCAGTCGCTCGAAGTGGAACTGGCCGAAAAGCACCTCGGAGAATATGCCCGCGCCATCGATGCCAAGAAGGCCGAAATAAAAGCTACCGAAGAGATGCTCAATGACTCGCGCCACGTGCTTGCCGAAAAGCAGGCCGAACTTGACGAGATCGTCAACGAAACACGTCAGGACGAAGAAAACCTGCGCGAGAAAGCCAAAAAGCTCGAACCGAAGATCGACGAACGCACTCTCGCTGCCTTCAAGCGCATTCGCAAGAACGCCCGCAACGGACTCGGAGTGGTCTACATCCAGCGCAATGCCTGCGGCGGCTGCTTCAACCGCATTCCACCGCAGAAGCAGGCTGAAATCAAGATGCGAAAGAAGATCATCGTCTGCGAATATTGCGGACGTATCCTAATTGATCCCGCTCTGGCCGGAGCTGAGGAAAATTAACCTTATTCTCTACACATCAACTGCAAAATGAAGCTACTTCAGAAGAAACTCGCCGCCTACACAGCTCCTCAGGAAGCCAAGGCTGCCGGCATCTATCCCTATTTCAGGGAAATTTCGTCCGAACAGGATCCCGAGGTGATCATCAACGGCAAACGAGTGCTGATGTTTGGCTCTAACTGCTACACCGGTCTGGTCAACGACCCCCGCATCAAAGAAGCAGCCATCGAGGCCACACGCAAATACGGCACCGGTTG
>CAZKRV010000158.1:0-2248 GCA_964555345.1 uncultured Bacteroides sp. | reverse complement strand
GAAAACCTATCTCGGCCCCGCCGAAGAAAAAATGGAACTCGCAGTGGCTTATCTCGACGAATCGCTGAGCCACATTCGTGCTGGCAAGGCCAACCCCAAGCTGCTTGACTCTATCCGCGTGGACTACTACGGATCGGCAGCCCCGATCTCCAACGTGGCCAACGTGTCGGTGCCCGATGCCCGCACCATCGTGATCACCCCATGGGAAAAATCCATGTTCAAGGAGATTGAAAAGGCTATCATAAATTCCGGACTGGGAATCATGCCCGAAAACAATGGCGAAGTGATACGCCTGAGCATTCCCCCGCTCACCGAAGACCGCCGCAAGCAGCTCGTGAAGCAGAGCAAGGCCGAGGCTGAAAACGCCAAAGTGTCGGTGCGCAACGCTCGCCGCGATGCCATTGACGGCCTCAAGAAGGCTATCAAGCAGGGCATGCCGGAAGACGTGGAAAAAGACGCCGAAAACAGCGCCCAGAAACTCCATGACAAGTTCCTGCGCCAGATCGACGACCTTTTCGCCGCAAAGGAAAAAGAGATCCTCACCGTGTAAGCCTGACTATCACCGATCAACCATATCCGACACCGTCCTGCCGCAATCATGCGGCGGGACGGTTTGTTTTAAAATTGGCCATATTGTCCACTTTTCTCTAAAAAATGGCACAAATGTCATTTTTTAACACTTTATGCTCATGACTGACTAAGCAATTTTGACTAACTTTGCACCTGTGAAATAGCAACAAAACGAATCTTCATACAATTTCAAAGGGTAAAAGATTTCCTATGAACCTCAATTTCAACTTCCAAGGGCTTATCGGCATCATGGCCGCAGGTGCCCTTTGCGTGCTCAGCGCATGCGGTTCCAACGAGCAGACCGGTCAGGGCTACGGAGCCATGGCCCCCACTCTGGCAGTGATCACAGTCGCTCCCGGATCCATTGATCTCGAAAACACATTTCCTGCAACCATCAAGGGCAAAACCGACATTGACGTGCGCCCCATGGTAAGCGGCAACATCGTAGCCGTACACGTCGACGAAGGTCAGCGCGTACACAAAGGCCAGATCCTCTTCACCATCGACCAGGTGCCATACCAGGCCGCAGTGGATCAGGCTCGTGCGGCAGTCAACGTAGCTTCAACCGCAGTCGAAACCGCACAGATTTCCTATAACTCCAACAAGGCCCTGTTTGACAAAAACATCATCTCGGCCCATGCCCTTCAGATCTCGGCCAACCAACTCGCTCAGGCCAAGGCCCAGCTCGCTCAGGCCAATGCCGGTCTGGTCAATGCTGAAAAGAACCTGAGCTACACTCAGGTGACCGCACCCTCCGACGGCGTGGTCGGCTCCATACCCCTGAGAGTCGGCGCCCTCGCCTCTCCCTCCGGCCAGGCTCTGACCACTGTGAGCGACAACTCAGAAGTCTACGCATACTTCTCGCTCAATGAAAAAGAGATCCTTGACCTCACCGACGGCGGCGCCGAGACCCTCGAGGCCGCAATCGCTTCAATGCCGGAAGTGAATCTGCGACTTGCCAACGGCACCATCTTCCCCAATCCCGGCAAGGTGGCCACAGTCAGCGGCGTGATCGACGGCTCCACCGGATCGGCCACAGTGCGTGCGCTCTTCAACAATGTCAACAACATGCTCCGCTCCGGCTCCACCGGCACCGTGATCATGCCCGTCAACACCACCGACGTGCTCATCATTCCCCAGAAAGCCACATTCGAAGTGCAGGACCGCAAGTTCGTCTATACGGTTGATGGCGACAACGTGCTCCACACCACACCCATCACCGTCATGGCACAGCAGGACGGCAAAAACTACGTAGTCACCTCCGGCCTCAATGCCGGTGACCGCATCGTGATCGAAGGCGTGGGCATGTCGGCCCGCGACGGCATCACCATCAACCCCGCCGATCCCGCCGCCGCTCAGCAGCAACAGCAGCAGCCGCAGCAGTAATCCTACCGAAGACCAATAATCACATCTGCAATGAAATTAGATACATTTATTAACCGCCCGGTACTCTCCACGGTTATCTCGATATTTATCGTGCTGCTGGGTCTGATCGGACTCTCGTCACTGCCGATCACCCAGTTTCCCGACATAGCGCCGCCAACCATCTCGGTGAGCACAACCTACACCGGCGCTAACGCACAGGCCGTGCTCAACTCCGTGATCGCCCCCCTCGAAGAAGCTATCAACGGTGCCGAAGGCATGACCTACATGGAGTCGACCGCCACCAACACCGGCT
>CAZKRV010000157.1:0-2259 GCA_964555345.1 uncultured Bacteroides sp. | reverse complement strand
GTTCGTCAGCCAGATTCCACGACATGGTCGAGCGGGCGGTCATGAACTTCGAGGTGCCGAAAAACTTCTTGCTGGGATAGTGGTTGCGCTGAGTGTAGACGTCAAAGTTGACGGCGGGATTCTGCGCAGCGTTGGAGAAGAAGCGTTCGGTATCGTAGAGGTAGGTGTTCTGAATGGTCACAGGAGCCGAACCCTTGGCAGTGCGGTTCAGGAAGAACATGTTGTAAGCATGAGCGCCCCAGTATCCCATCGAGATTCGATATTCCTTGAGCAGAGGATAAGAGTCACCCACTTTGGGCTCACCACCCTGCATATTCATGCCGGCATAAAGATAGAGGGGATCAACACCGGCATTCTCCGCTGCGGTAACGGAGGAGCTGAGCAGACTGTTGCTGTTCCAGTTGTAGTTGAAGAAGAGGGAGGCGCGGCGCTGACCACCGGCGGCGAAGTTGCCGAGGTTGTGGCTGGCAAGACCGCGGTCAAAGGTGCAGGTACCGTTGTAGTTGGTGCCGTCGTACCAGATGTGTTCGGCCACGGGGTTGCCCTTGTCGTTGAGGTATTTGATGATGTCGCCATGCTGGGCTGCGATCTTCTGCACTGCGGCTGCATTGCCGCCGAACTCAGAGTTGTAGCCGAGGCCGTCCACGCCATGGAAGTAGAGGAACTTGGCAACGTCTTCGGAGGGGAGAGCGGCCTGAGCGGCAAGCGAGTTGCTCCACTCGCCGTTGCCACCAAAGGGGATCGAAGCCACGCCGCTCACGCTGACACCGTTTTTGTGGGCCACGTCGGCGAAGTTACCGGGCACCCAGCCGTGAGGAGAGGTCCAGTTGCCATAGACATCGACATAGCTCCATACGGAGAATACTTCAGAGTCGAAGTTACTGTTAGGCAGGGCGTTGATATTGTACTCGCCACCGATGCTGGTGGTGATGGGCACCCAGAAGCAGAGACGCTTGTCGTTGGTTGCGTTCAGGTTCTGGTTGACCTGGGTAGCGGCGTTGCGGAAACGCTGTTTGGGTTTGACACGCGAGATGAAGAAGTTCTCATCTTCGAGATTCAGGTTGCCGTTGTTCCACTGCTGTACATAAGTAGGGAACTTTGACGAGTTAGGCCACTCGACATAGCCTTCGCGCAGGCTCTGGGCAGACGAAACGGCAGCAATGGCCGCAACTGCACTGAAAAGGAGTAGTTGTCTATTCATGGTCTGTTATGGTAATGATCGGTTGAAAAACAAAAAGCCGGGCACCGAGGCCCGGCTTTCTGTTTCAATGGAGATTATTAAGATCAGTGACGGATAACCTTTGCAGTGCGGAGGGTAGCGCCTTCAGCGGAAGCTACCTTCACAACGTATGCACCGGGGTTGTGGAGAGCGATCTTCATCATGTTGCCGGCAGCAACTTCGTCGGCCTTCTGGGCTACGAGTGCGCCACGTACGTCGTAGACAGCCACAACGTAGCGGCCTTCGGCGGGGAATTCAACGAAGACTGCGTCAGCCTCGGTGGAGATCTCTACACCTTCAGCAGCTTCAACAGCAGCGATACCGTCCTTTTCAGCAACCTTGATCACGGGATATTCCATGGTGGCTTCACCATAGGAGTTAGCCAGAGTCAGGGTGAGGGTGTAGTCAGCTTCGCGGGTGAAGCTTACCTTGGCGGAGCCTTCGGTACCGGTGCCCTTGGCGTCGGTGATCACGGCGCGGTGAGCCTTCCAGGAGGGAGCGGTCACAACGGGATATGCGGTGCCGCTGATGAAGGGGCAGCCGGAGGAGAAGCCGGGTTCGAAAGGAGTCTGTGTGCCCTGACCCTCCTTGGCGTCGTCGCCGCCGAGGCAGTCGAAGCTGTAAGCCTTGACTCCGGTCTTGCTACCCTTGGAGAGGAATGCAAAGTTGGCATCGGCATCGTCTTCGAAGTCCCAGAAGCAGAGCACGTCGGCGGGGAGGTTGGCAGCGTCGAGACCGGACATAGAGGTCTTCACGTCTTCATCAGACATAGCCTTGCTCCAGATCTGGAAGTCATCAATCGTACCTTTGACGGCCAGTCCCTGATAAGGCAGACCGCCGGTCGAGAGCCAGTCGGTGGAGTTGATACCATAGTTTTTGGCATCATAGTCTTCCTGAGTGCCTTTCTGCGTGCCGTTGCGGGAGAAGGTAGCCTTCTGAAGTACACCGTTGAGATAGAGTTTCGAGCGGAAGGAGTTAGTGCTGGCGTAGTCGAATGTGATCACCACATGTGTCCAGGAGTTGGCCTGGAAGCGGGTGTC
>CAZKRV010000156.1:0-2431 GCA_964555345.1 uncultured Bacteroides sp. | reverse complement strand
TCCATGCAGGTGAACTCCGGATTGTGGGTGCGGTCCATACCTTCGTTGCGGAAGTTCTTGGAAAATTCGTAAACGCCCTCGAATCCACCTACTATCAGACGTTTGAGGTAAAGTTCGTCAGCTATTCGCAGATACAGAGGTATGTCGAGCGCATTGTGGTGGGTGATGAAGGGGCGGGCCGATGCTCCGCCGGGTATCGACTGAAGTATCGGAGTCTCAACCTCCATGTATCCGTGCTCGTTAAAGAAGGAGCGCATGGAGTTGAACACCTTTGTGCGCTTGATAAATATGTCACGCACACCTTCGTTGACCACCAGATCCACATAGCGGCGGCGGTAACGCATCTCCGGATCCTCAAAAGAGTCGTACACCACTCCGTCCTTGACTTTCACGATGGGTAGCGGACGCAGCGATTTGCTCAATACTGTAAGCGATTGTGCGTGTACGGTGATTTCGCCGGTGCGGGTGCGGAACACGAAGCCTTTCACTCCGATGAAGTCACCGATGTCAAGCAACTTCTTGAACACGGTATTATACAACTCTTTATCCTCTCCCGGACAGATATCGTCACGCGAAATGTAGACCTGAATGCGTCCGCATGAGTCCTGAAGCTCCACAAATGCGGCTTTGCCCATGATGCGGCGGCTCATTACTCGGCCGGCTATCGACACCTGGCGGGGTTCTTCTCCCTCTGCCGGATCGGTAAATGATTCCTTTATCTCGGCAGTGTGGGCGCTGACTGGAAATTCAGCGGCGGGATATGGATCGATTCCAAGGTTGCGCATCTGCTCCAGAGAGTTTCTGCGCACCTGTTCCTGTTCGCTCAGATTTGTATTCATATGTATGTATAATGTGATTTCTTAGATAGTGCTTGATTTGAGTGCCAGACCCACCCGTTCGTGCAGCCCGAAGAGCAGGTTCATGTTGTGCACTGCCTGACCGGCTGCGCCGCGCAGTATATTGTCCACCACTACGGTGATCAACAGCTTGCCGTCTACCTTCTCCAGATGGATCAGGCACTTGTTGGTGTTGACCACGTCTTTAAGGTCAGGCCGACGGTCTACTATGTAGGTGAATGAGTGGTCGGAGTAATAGTCCTGATAGATTGATGTCAGCTCCTCGATGTTGAGCGTGGTGTCGAGATAGATGGTGGCGAGCATGCCGCGCGCGAACGAGCCTCGCATCGGTATGAAGTTTATCGGTGCGTTAAAGCTCGTCTGCAGCGAGGTGAGCGCCTGGCGTATCTCCGGCAGGTGCTGATGCTCCAGCGGCTTGTAGATCGACACATTGTCGCGGTGCCATGCCAATTGGTCAGGTGTGGATTTGGCCACGGCCGATCCGCTGAAACCGGTGATGGCTGTGATATGGATCGGGACGTTGAGCAGCAGATTCTTGGCCAGCGGCAGCAGACCCAGCTCTATGGCGGTGGCAAACGATCCGGGATTGGCCACTCGGGTGGCGCCGCGCACCATTCGTTTCCGGTTCAGTTCCGGCAGACCGTAGACAAAGTCGTGAGTGCCGTCTTCCAGACGGAAATCGCGGCTCATGTCGATGATCTTCAGATTTTCCGGCACCGGATGTGCTTCGAGCAGACGGCGGGTGTGGCCGTGGGGATAGCAGCAGAAGAGTATGTCGATATTGTCAAACGACGCTTCGTCGGTGAAGCGCAGATATGTCTCTCCCTCCATGCCCTGATGCACCTCGGTGATGAGGCGTCCGCAGTGCAGCGGGGAGTGCACCCATGTCAGCTCCACGTCAGGGTGGTTTATGAGTAGTCTTATCAGCTCGCCGGCGGCAAATCCGTCACCGCCGAGTATTCCGGCGCGGATCATGACTCTGCGGGTATTTCTATGGACTCGATGCCGCGCTCTATGCGGCGTATGGTTTCGTCGCGGCCCAGCAGCTCGGTGATTTCAAACATATGAGGGCCCTTGCACTCTCCCACCACGGTGAGGCGGAAGGCATTCATCACGTTGCCCATGTGATAGCCTTTGCTCTTGATCCACTCCATCACCGGAGGTTCGGCGGCTGCGGCCGAGAAGTCGGGCATATCGCGGAGCAGGCCGATAAGTTCGCGCATGATGGCGGGAGTGTCGGCGCTCCAGCGCTTCTTCACGCTCTTGGCTTCATATTCGGTCGGGGCCACGAAGAAGAAGCGGGCGGCATCCCAGAGGTCACGCACGAAGTTGATGCGGCTCTTGACCATGCCGACGGCGCGGGTTATGTATTCGTCGCTGAAATCGTCGGGATTCACGCCATGTTCGCGCATCACCGGCTTGAAAAGTTCTGCCAACTCAGCGTCAGGCAACTGTTGCAGATACTGATGGTTGAACCATGTGCCCTTCTCGTATGCGAATTTGGCACCGGCGCGCGAGCAGTGGTCAAGCGAGAATCGGCTGATCAGTTCCTGCATGTTCATGATCTCGGTGTC
>CAZKRV010000155.1:0-2467 GCA_964555345.1 uncultured Bacteroides sp. | reverse complement strand
CCACACGTTCGCGGAAGCTCTCACAGAAGTCGATCTCGCCGCGCATGGCGCGCTCAGTGATCTCCTTGACCTTGTTGCCGACTCCGGCGCGCATGGCCAACTCGTCGATCACCTCGGTTTCGATCAGCGTCGAGTCCATGTCAAAACAGATCAGGCGGCGGCTGCGACGAAATATGTTGTCTTCCTGAAAAGAGATGTCGACCTCGTCGGCGCTCGAAATTTCAAGGAAGCGGCGCTGGAGAGCGTTCTTGTCTTCAGGATTGCCACGCACTGCCATCTCGATGCAGGTCTTGCTCAGCGCCGAAGGCTCAGAGGAGAGGGGCACACGCCCGGTAAGGCGCTTGATATTTTCGATGTTGAGTCCCTGATTGGCCACTTCGCGGGTCACTTTGGCAATGTGTTCAGCCGTGAGACGGCGACCGAGCACGGTGATGATCCAGCGACTCTTGCCCTGCATGGCCACCCACGCTTCATAGTCAGCCACGGAAGTCGGAGTGAAGCGTATGTTGAGATTCAGCTCCGATGCCTTGAAGAGCATATCTTTCAGTATCTCGCCGCTCGAAGCCGAATCGGTCTTGATCAGTATACCGAGTGAAAGATAGTGATGGATAGTGCTCTGGCCGATGTCGAGAATAGAGGCTTTGTGATGACCAAGTATATCTGTCAGCGCGGACGTGACACCGGTGCGATCAGGACCGGTTATATTGATGAGTATGATTTCTGGGACAACGGGGGTCATAGATGTCGGGAATGGAATGAAATGAGACCTGCCATGGGGCGGCCTTCGATTTTACCGATATTTGTGTAGCCGAGCAGGGTTGCGGTCTGAGTGAGCACGTCGCTGAAAGTCATGGCTACCCCACCGATGAAGTGGATAGGGAGTGATGCGGCGGCAGGCCCGTAGGCAGCGACGGCGCGGGTGAAGAACAGGCGGAACTCCTCGGCCACCAGACGGCGCACTCCGTCGTGTTGCATATTATCAAGCACGAAAGGCACCAGCGAGGCCAGGAAAGTGTTGACACCGGGCTGACCGGAGTAGACACGGCGGAGGATAGCGCCATAGTCCATGCCGAGGTAGCGTTCCATGTCGATCCGGACCTCGGGGGGGACGGCACGACGATAGGCGGCATTGATGATGCGGCGGCCGATGGAGGCGCCGCTACCCTCATCGCCGAGCACATAGCCGAGCGACGGCACATGGTCGGCCATGCCGATGCCATCATAAAGCCCGGAATTGGAGCCTGTGCCGAGTATGCAGACGATTCCGGCTTCCTCGCCGCAGAGTCCACGGGCAGCCCCGAGCAGGTCGGTGTGCACACCTACTTCTGCGGCGGGAGCGGGACGGAGCACGCGGCGCAAAGCGCGCTCCACCTTGGCGCACACTTCGGAATCCACACACCCCGCGCCATAGTAATAGATGGCGGAAGGTGATGACGTTACGGAGTTTAGAGCGAGAGCAAAGCGACGGTGGAGCTCCTCATCGTCAGCCAGAAGGGCGTTGACTCCCTCTGAAGTAAAAAGCCTGGTTTCACCGCCGGGCGAAACCACACACCAGTCTATTTTCGTGCTACCTGCATCGGCTATGAGTATCATCGCGTATTGATTTATATATATTGTGTGCAAAAATACGCAGAATTTCCCAACTATCCAAAAATAAGGCTACGGTGAAGATTTTTTTGCACACATGAAGGAGTTTGCGTAACTTTGCACACGAAAACGATAAGCGCGCGTGGCGAAATTGGTAGACGCGATAGACTTAGGATCTATTATCGCAAGGTGTGGGGGTTCGAGTCCCCCCGTGCGCACTGAATATCCACAACACAATCACAACTCACATTCATTTAAATGAATAGCCAATTACCCCCTTTCAAGGTATTCTCGGGCACCAAGTCACGCTACATGGCCGAGGAAATATGCAAGGATCTCGGAGTGCCTCTGGGCCAGATGAATATCCAGCACTTCGCCGACGGCGAATTCGAGGTGTCGTTTGAGGAATCAATCCGCGGATGCGAGGTCTATCTCGTGCAGTCCACCTTCCCCAACACCGACAATCTCATGGAGCTGCTTCTGATGATCGATGCCGCCAAGCGTGCCTCCGCCCGTCAGGTTGTGGCAGTGATACCCTACTTCGGCTGGGCCCGTCAGGACCGTAAGGATAAGCCGCGCGTGAGCATCGCCGCCAAGCTTGTGGCCGACCTGCTGAGCGCTGCCGGTGTGACCCGCGTGATCTGCATGGACCTCCACGCCGACCAGATCCAGGGCTTCTTCAATGTGCCTGTCGACCACCTCTATGCCTCATCGGTATTTATCCCTTATATCCAGTCGCTCAACCTCGAAGAGCTGGTGATCGCCTCTCCGGACGTGGGCGGCGCAAAGCGTGCCAACAGCTACGCCAAATACCTGCAAATCTCCCTGGTCCTCTGCCACAAGCAGCGCGCCAAGGCCAACGTGGTGGAGCAGATGACAG
>CAZKRV010000154.1:0-2522 GCA_964555345.1 uncultured Bacteroides sp. | reverse complement strand
GAGTGATGGTCCAGAAGAGCAGCAGTATGGTGCCGGCGCTCAGCAGCGCGTTCATTGAGTTGATGGTGGCACCTACTGTCTGTATGTCACTGCCGCATATGGTGATGAAGAATCGGGCGGCGAGCATGAAGATGGGGTTGCCCGGCGGGTGTCCCACCTCAAGTTTGAATCCTTGTGCGATAAATTCCGGACAGTCCCAGAAAGAAGCTGTCGGTTCGATTGTCAGCAGATAACTCACGGCTGCGATCAGGAAGCAGAGCCAGCCCAGCGAGTTATTGATGATGTTGTAGCGTCGGGTCATCTGAAATTGACGGTTAATCGATAATGATGTGTAGAGTAGGGCACAAAGTTACGTAAAAAACTCCGAATAAAAAATATATTATAAATGGCAAGTATTGACATGAAAAAAAGGAGCTTGGGGTAAGCTCCTTTTTTCTATGAAATGTTTGTGGGGTCAGCGCACCAGGGTCTTCTTGCCGTTGACGATGTAGAAGCCGCGGGCCGGGTTGGTCACCTTGCGGCCTGCCAGATCATAAACGGTTTCGGGCGCGTTTCCGCCGGCTTCAACTTCGTCGATCGAAGTCATGTCCTCGCGTGTCACGATGCGGAAGAGGTAGCTGTCATAGAGGTCGATGTCCGCAGTATATTCGATCTGGTTGTCGCCGGGTATCCAATATTTGGCGCCGTAGTAGTTTTTCGACTCCAGAGTGTAGCGGATCGAATAGAGTCCGTCCATTTCGGTTACTGCATAGGTGTTCCAGGTGGCACCGTAGCCGGAGTTGGAACCTACGCGGCCGATTTCGTCAAGGTGCTGGCGTGTGGCGGCGTTTGTAAATTTCACGCAGCCGGTTTCCGATTCGATGGTCACGACGAAGAGCTGCTTGCCGTTGGCCGGAGTCTTCACGGGTTGGAAGAGGGCTTTGTTGCCTTTGCCCTGCTCGGTAAGGGTGAGGCCTGCTGCGTTGAGCAGGTACACTTCCTTACCGACAATCGTAGGGTGGTTGACCTCCTTTTCTCCGTCGGTGGGGACGATTTCGAAGATGAAGTTTGAGTTGTGATAGTCAGTGTTCGAGCCTTTGTTTACTCGGGTGGCGTTTGTGTTCCAGAATGCCGACCCGGCCGATCCGCCGTTCTGTATGGCATATTTACCTTCGAAGCGGGTGATCACGTAGGTGTGCCATGCGTCTTCGTAGGGGTTTGTGCCGAAGTTGCCCAGTTCGTTGATGTAGCGCTTGTCCCATTCGTTTTTGATGGAGTAGCGGTTGGTGCCGGGCTCGAGGGTGATCACCCACATCTGGCGTCCGGGGTTCACGTTGTCGATCGTGGCGGTGAGGGTGGGGTTGCTGCTGCCGTTCACGTTGGTCAGGTATTTGCCGTCGACCTTTATATAGTACAGGCCGTTTTCAAGCAGCTGTGCGGGGAAGAGGTCGGCGGGATAGTCGGCACCCGAAGCCTTGAAGGTGGTGACCAAAGCGCTGACGGTGGATTTGATGAACGGCTCTACGTAGAGAGTGCCGGTGTGTGGAGCCACGGATTGGATTGATCCTTCAAAATTGCGGCTCACGAGTTTGCCGGCAGCTTCGGTGGCGTCCTTATAGTCACGATATGCGGCGATGAAGTCATCGTTGGCCTTCGAATCAATGGCGGCTGCCATCTCCATGGCCTTTTGTCCGCGCAGCGACTGATAGTCGAAGTACTGTATGAACTCCTTGATTTCGTCCACCATGGGGGAGTTGCCCTCCAGAGCCAGCAGCTCTTCGGCTGCGGCTTTGTTGGCGGCGAAGTATGCGGCATATTCTGCTATGGCGGCAGGAGTCAGGGTGCTGTACTTGTCAGCTATGGCCTTGAATTCGGGGGTTTCGCCGTAGAGGCGCAGACCGTGGGTGCTGGGGGCCACGTCGACGTTGCTCAGGCAGAATGTGCGGAATGCGTCGGCGTGTTCCGGCATCAGGTATTTCACCGAGCGCTCCCAGGCGGCGTCGGCATCATATGCTTTGGGGTTCCAGGCATAGTCGGCCAGGGAGTAGAGCGCTACTTTCGATGCTTCGGCATACTGCATGGGGTTGGAGCAGAATGCTGTCACCTGATCATAGATGTCGGTGCCGTTGTCCTTGACCGGACCCATCAGCAGGTTGTGCTGACCGTAGTCATTGACGGGATAGTTAAGCCAGATGAAGGGAGCGCGTCCGGTCTGTGACTTGAACCAGTCGCAGTCGGCTTTCTGGATCATGTCGACTACGGAATTGCCGGTCCACATGATCTTGATGTCGGGATAGAGTCCGTTGCCCATGGTCGAGAGATAGTTGCCCGACGACCATGATTTGTTGTACTGAGTCGGGCACACGATCATCGGTTCCACGTCAGGCTTTTTGTTGACGAACTCGTCGGTGAGATAGTTGAGGTAGCTCACCTGTGAGTTCACGCTTTCGGCCGAGATGTCGTCGAAGAAAATCGAGAATGCTCTCACGCCCAGTCCATACATCTGCTCAAACTTGGCCAGAGCCTTCTTTTTGTCAGAATCT
>CAZKRV010000153.1:1159-2855 GCA_964555345.1 uncultured Bacteroides sp. | reverse complement strand
TGAAGAGACTGTATTATATGCCCTGTTGTTTGTGATGATTGTGGTGTTCATCTCCGATAATGTTGCGCAGCTTGGAGCGTAGCAGCATGCGGCGTGTGCCCGACACGTGGTCCATATAGACCTTTCCTTCGAGGTGGTCGCACTCATGCTGCACTATCCTGGCCAGAAAGCCACTCATCTCTTCGGTGTGGGTGGCGCCCTCTTCGTCCTGCCATGTGAGCCTGATATGCTCCGTGCGCTCCACGTTCTCGCTCAGTCCGGGCAGGCTCAGGCACCCTTCCTGGCGGGTCACCGTTTCGCCGGGCAGCACTTCCACCTCGGGGTTGATCAGCGTGAGTTTCCGTCCTTCGCACTCAGGATAGCTGTCCTTGAGCACGTCGGCATCGATCACCACGATCCGGTGGTTGCGGCCTATCTGCGGCGCGGCAAGCCCGCAGCCGTCGGAGGCATACATGGTTTCAAACATATCGGCCACGAGCTGTTTCAGCTCGGGATAAGTGGCGGGATCCACAGGCTCTGACACTTTGCGGAGCACAGGGTGGCCATAGAGATAGATTGGCAGTTTCATCGGTTGGCGTTAAGCAAACTTTGCAGATAGTCGTTAAGTATTATTGTTGCGGCCATGCGGTCTACAGTGGCTTTGTCGCGGCGGTCCTTTTTCTTCATGCCTCCGTCGAGCATGGCCCGGTGGGCGAGTACTGAAGTGAAGCGCTCGTCGAAGAACTCTACGCGGAGCATCGGCATTTCGCGGCGCAGGCGGTTGACGAACGGAGTGATGTATTGCATCGACTCCGATGCCTCTCCGCGCAGCGTTCGCGGCTGACCCATGACCAGAGCATCGACCGAATGTTCGGCCACGTATTTCTTGACAAAATCAAAAATTTCGGCGGCTGGCACGGTGGCCAAGCCGGTGGCCACGATTTTCAGTTCGTCGGTCACCGCCACGCCGCACCTTTTGCGTCCGTAGTCTATGCAAATCAGTCTGCCCATAGTTCGGTGCAAAGTTACGAAAAATTTCCCAAATAAAAGAATGTGTGTTTTACAGCGACAGGTCTTTCATAGACAAACTGCACTCCAGAAGGTTTGTGTATAACTTCTGGAGTGCAGTTCAAATTAATAGGTGTCCTCTCTTTGATTATTTGGTTTCTTTATATGATACCAGATAGGTCCAATTATCAGGGGCTACAGGTGCGTCGTCTTGCTCTTCGAAGATGCCTGACATGCCATTGAATTGTTCGGTCTCAAAGAAATGGCAAATACCGATTCCACAGTCAAGAACTGACGCCGGACTCTTCGGGACATAGTAGAAATGTACGGTATCGCCGCACACCAATGCTCTCCAAGGTTGGGAATTGGTTGAAGATGGAGCGAGTCTTAACATTTCAAGAGCCTCTCCAAATCTACCTGCTGTGTCGTATGGGGTCTGAAAATTCTCGTTGAAGAAAAGC
Source organism: uncultured Bacteroides sp. (assembly GCA_964555345.1). Taxonomy (GTDB): domain Bacteria; phylum Bacteroidota; class Bacteroidia; order Bacteroidales; family Muribaculaceae; genus UBA3263. Next base: position 1,407 of record CAZKRV010000153.1, on the reverse strand, counting down.
TTGTCAAAAGGCTTGCGATTCTTGCTCCCGAGAGCCAACCGAGTTGCTTTTTCGAGTATGCTTTGTTTTGCTGCAACTCCAACAGGACATACAATTCTCAGTTCTTCGCCATCAGGCCATGGTTCGCCACGTTCAAAATCTGTGCCTTTGAATGTGGCTGCAATCCAGCATGTGCCAAGACCCATTTGCCAGGCCTTGAGAACCACCTGCTCAAATTTAAATCCAGCCGTTAGAGCCGACTGCTTGTC
>CAZKRV010000153.1:0-1059 GCA_964555345.1 uncultured Bacteroides sp. | reverse complement strand
CATATTGTGGAGAATAGTTATATGTGTGGTTCTCGCCAGGGAGTAAATGGAGTGTGCTATTCTTAAGTACGTTATGATAGCGCTCAGCGTAAGTATATGGAACTACCACATCAGCCATACCGTTTATCACTAATGCCGGACCCGTATATTTGGAAGCTGTCTCATAAATAGGCAGGGTCATGGCTGACTGAATGTAGAAACGTCCAATAGAGCGACCTCCACTCACCGGATAAGTACTGTCTTGCAGATGCCACGGATCAAAGTGTCCTCCATGAGTCATACCCCGCAACGCGTCGTCGCGCAATACGGCGGCCGCTGATAGCAGCACTTCACATATAATCTGAGGATAGCCACATGACCCGCTTGCCATTGATGCTACAACCCCGCCCTGAGAATGTCCTAAAAGAGAGATATTCTTGGTAACTGACAACTGACGTACGAAGGCAATCACGTTGATCAGGTCTTCAATCTCATTTGGAACGGTCATATCTTCAAATTCACCTTCACTTTGGCCGCACCCGTTAAAATCAAACCGGAGTACACCGATACCAATCTGATTCAGATTCTTCACAAGAGGTTCAAAAAGGTGGAAGGTCATGTCGCCACCGAAACCATGTGAAAAAATCACTATGGGACATTTTTCATCTTTCTGCATCGATGGTAACGAAATTTGAGCAGCTAATTTCCCCTGCGAACCGGCAATGTAAAACAATTCTCCATTAGCGGGTATTTCTGGAAAAGGAACAATTGAGTTTGGTGTTATCTCAGTCATAATCTATAGTTTTAACATATAAACATCTATCGGTATAATTTCGTTTAAAGACAGCAGTAATAGACTGTGTATATGATTAAATTCAAACCTTTTGAGAAAAAAGAATTTCAGCATAAATACGTTCCCATAAAATGCGTGTAGGGCTTTTGGTGTTACTGGTCTTAAATCCAAATCTCTTCGCAAGAGATCTGGACTTGTTGCAACTTGTTAAATTTCAGTTATTTATAAAGTCCCAAAATTGCCATTTGTACAGAGTATTGCTTATCGGGGAGTCTCAAAAAGATAAA
>CAZKRV010000152.1:0-3012 GCA_964555345.1 uncultured Bacteroides sp. | reverse complement strand
CACGTTGAGGCCGGCAGGGAGCACGCTGTGAAAACGGCCCAGGCGCTCGATCACGCGGGTTTCGGACTGAGGCACAACTTTAAGACCGTTGGCCAGAAGGATAATTACAAGCAGGAGCAATACTCCTAAGGTGATCCATATTCCCATGGTATTTTTGATTTAAATTGATAATTGATCAGAGGGGTTTCAGTATGAGCACAATGCTGTCATAACCGACAATCTCGGCCTCGGTTCCCGCAGTGAGCGAGCAGCCCGATTCGGGGCGTATCTGCCAGTTGTCGCCATCGACTTTCACTCTCGCTGTGTCTGAGCCGATGGTCACGCGGCGGCCGATCAGCGCATCCATGTTGCTCACCGGTTCAGCCGATTTTCGACGCGCCTTGACCCGCTTCATGATCGGATTGACGCAGACAAATGCCAGCAGCGCCACAACGGCCAGAGTGATGACCTGCATCTCGACCGAGCCGTCAAACAGGGCGACCACAAGAGCGCCGAGAGTGCCTACAGCCAGACACAGGCAGAGAACCATCATAGTGAAAATCTCAACGATAGCAAGTATTATCGTGGCGACGAGCCAGATAATCCACCAGGGAGCAAGTGCGAAATCCATAATGATTGATTTTAGCGATTGAAAATTGATATTTTATCGATCACAAAGATAACATATTTTCAGTATTTTTCCAAGAAAACAATCAATTTCTTTTCGGGAAAAGACGACGCATGCGCAGCAGCACCCTGTCAACAGGATCAGCCGCCACAACAAGAGTGGTGGCTATCACGATGAGCAAACCGCCACAGACTTCGCGCATCGATAGCGGCTGACTGAGTATCACCACACTCAACACCACAGCCGTGACAGGCTCCAGCGCACCGAATATGGCTGTAGGAGTGGGGCCTATGCGATGTATGGCCATGGTGGTGCAACCGAGCGACACCACCGACGGCAACGCGGCCAACGCTATCAGATTGATCCACCCCCAGTCATGAGCAGGGAGTGTGAGCGGACGGCCGATGGCGAACATGAATAGAAACACTCCCGTTCCAAACAGGAACTGATAGAATAGCAAACGTAGCGTCGGTATGGACCGCACGGTCTTCGACACATTGGTCATGACCAGATAAAGGGCATAGGTGAGCGACGAAAGAAACACCAGCAGACACCCCATGCCGCTCAAAGTCATTCCTCCGCCGTCACTCCGCAGCAACAGAAACAGACCTGCGCCCATCACTGCCAGACATAATGCCGTAGTGGCACGGAAGCGCTCGCGGAAGAAAAATGACATCATCACCGCCACAAGCACCGGATAAATAAACAGCAACGTGGAAGCCACGCCGGAATTCATATAATTATATGCCTCGAAAAGCGTGAGCGACGACACGCCCATCAGCACACCGAGCACCGCCACCGGCAATAACTCCCGGAGGCTTATGCGCAATGAGCGCCCGCGCATGGCGAGCATCACGGCAAGTATCGGCAGAGCGAATCCATAGCGGAAAAGCAGCACAGACGACGGATTCATACCGTCAATGTAAAGCGGTACGGCGAAAGCGGGATTAGTCCCGTAAGTAGCGGCGGCAACGGCCGCCAGCAGATATCCTTTCAGTTTCATTGCGCTGCAAAGTTACGCAATTTTCGGCTGAAAGGAATTATATTTTCAGGGGAGGTCTTTGGCCAGCAGTTCTGCGGTAAGGACGGTGTGGGTGTCGTCAAACAATATGGCGTTTAGTTCCGCGGCCGAGAGAGGACGGGCAGAAGTGAAGTCAGGGCGGGAGATATTCTTAGTGTGTTTCATAGTGCAGGGTCATTTATTTTCGGAATCTGATTTTTTCATAAGCGGCATCACGGCATTGAGGCCGAGCATCACGGTCACATAGGCCAGCCCGAGTGCAAAGAATCCAACGGCAGGAGGCCATGACACCATGCCGAGCCAGCCACCTCCGAGGTAGCAGCCAAACAGCAGCCAGAGCGAGCCTTGCACACAGACGCACAAGGTGCACCACTTCCGGGCACGGAAGCGCTGATACCAGATGCTCCAGACCGTGAACGGCAGGCAGCAGACATTGCAAAGCGCAAGCCATGGCAACATATCGGGAAAGAGAAGCAGAGTCAGCAGGCTCACTGAAAAGTATGAGAACCCGACCTCACTCCAACCGAAGAGTCCGAAAAACTTTGATGCGGAGGTGTGGAGTATGCTGTCGCACCCTCCCGCTTCAAGCGCACTGCAGAAGCGGTCGGCCGCGCGGCTGTCGATATTGAGCGACTTTCGCACCAGCAGATAGGTGAGGTAGAGTCCGAACATGTTGACGGCGACAGCACCCATAGCCGACCAGTAGTGCCAGATGCCGTTGGTGACTATCAGGTAGCCCAGCAGCACCGCCGCGCAGAGGGCAAGCACCCACCGCTTGGCGCGGGAGAGGAAATTGAAGCGCACGTGGGCAGCATAGTCCGGCTCACAGGCATCGGCATCGGGATATGACAGGAACACCTTGCCGTCAGACGCAGCCACAAACTCATCGGCCGGCACTCGCTGCGACTCACCTTGGCTAAGATAGCCGACCGAACCGTCGGCAATGTCGGTCACGATCACCAGCCGTCCGCCAGTGCGGGAAAGGAACGGAGGATCGATCTTCAGCATCTCGGATTTGTCAGCCAGCTCATAGCCTTCGGACTTCACGCCATATTCCTCAAGCAACTTCTTGAGGCCAAACAGGGAGCGAAAAGGCATCGAGGAGAAGCGTGACGAGGAATAGCCGGCAGTGTGGGGCACTCCGAGCGCGTCAAGATAATCATTGATCAGTATTGATTCCGAATTATTCTTACTCATGGCAGCGTTATGGCGATAGTTACGCAACTAAAACGCGCCGCACTCCCCCAAAGTTTGTGGCAGGCATATACAAAAAAAGAATGAGTAAAAGATGACCGAAGCCAAACTAATACTCATTCTCCTCTCTCCTCGGCGGTGCGGACGGGACTCGAACCCGCGACCTCCGGCGTGACAGGCCGGCATTCTA
>CAZKRV010000151.1:0-3028 GCA_964555345.1 uncultured Bacteroides sp. | reverse complement strand
CAACTTCATGCTCATGGGAGCCGCCGCGCTGATGATCGTGGTCGGCTTTCTGCTCATGACCGGCCCGAGCACCACTACCGAAGAATTCAACCCAGACATATTCAGCACACGCCGCATAGTGGTAGGACCCGCCATCGCTTTCGTCGGATTCCTGTTCATGGCCGTAGCAATAATCTATCGTAACAAGAAATCATAACACAACTTCCACTCTCACACTACCCCCATGGACTGGATTGACGCACTGATTCTCGGAATCATACAAGGCCTGTCTGAATACCTGCCCATCAGCAGCAGCGGCCATCTTGAAATCTTCAAGCAAGTGCTCGGAGTCAACCTCGACCCCGACGCTTCACTCGAATTCAGCGTGATGCTCCACGTAGCCACCGTGTTGAGCACCATCGTGGTGCTTTGGCGCGAATTTTGGCCGCTCTGTGTGTCATTCTTCACGTTCAAGCGCGACAGCCGCTTCTACTATGTCTGCAAAATACTGCTGTCATGCATACCGGTAGGCATCGTCGGCGTTTTTTTCAAAAAAGAGATCTCAGCCTTGTTTGAAGGCAACCTGACGGTAGTGGGCATCTGTCTGCTCGTCACCGCCGCGCTACTTTCGTTCGCATGGTTCACCCGCACCGAACCGGCTCTGCGCCAGCCGTCGCAGGTCAAACCCGCACGCGACATCAGTTGGCTCGACGCTTTCATCATTGGCTGCTCACAGGCTGTGGCCGTGTTGCCCGGGCTGTCGCGCTCCGGCACCACCATCGCCACCGGCATCATGCTCGGCGACAAGCGCGAGCAGGTGGCTCAGTTCTCATTCCTTATGGTCATAATCCCGATACTCGGCGAGGGGCTGCTCGACATTAAGGACATGATATCTCCGGCTGCCGAAGCCGCCGTACAGAGTGCCGAAGCCGGAGCGCTGGCACTGATCATCGGATTCCTTGCTTCGTTTGTTGTAGGCTGCCTGGCCTGCAAATGGATGCTCGGCATTGTGAAGAAAGGCAAGCTGGTATGGTTTGCCGTGTATTGTGTAGCCGCAGGCCTGCTCTGCCTGCTCTATTGATCCTGACGCAGAGACATGGACTTCGTAAGTGGACACACACTGCTGATAGACAAGCCGCTGGGCTGGACCTCATTTGACGTGGTCAAGCGAGTGCGCGGCACCTTGACCCGCCGCTACGGAGTCAAGCGCTTTAAGGTGGGCCATGCCGGAACCCTCGATCCGCTGGCCACCGGAGTGATGCTGGTGTGCACCGGCCGGTCAACCAAACTGATCGATACGCTCCAGGCCGGAGTAAAGGAATATGTGGCCACGATGGCACTTGGTGCCACCACCCCATCGTTTGATCTCGAAACGGAAATTAATGCCACCTACCCCACCGACCACATCACCCGCGAACTGACCGAACAGACACTTGCCCGCTTCATCGGCAGCATCGAGCAGGTGCCCCCGGCTTTCTCGGCCGTGAAGGTCGACGGCAAGCGTGCCTACAAGATGGCCCGCAAGGGACACACGCCGGAGCTCAAGCCTAAGATTCTGCGCATCGACGAGCTGGAGCTACTCGAATTCTCGCCCACAGAGATCAAGGTGAGAGTGGTGTGCTCGAAAGGGACATACATCCGGGCTTTGGCCCGGGATATCGGCGAAGCCCTTGGATCAGGCGCTCACCTGACAGCTCTGCGGCGCACCAGAGTGGGCGATGCCACGATCGGCAACTGCATGAGCGTGGACCAGGCCATCGAATGGCTGCGCAACGTAGAGATCGAATTCCCAGAAGAAACTCCAAACAAATAAGCATATAAGCCTATGAAACTTTCGCAATTCAACTTCAACCTCCCCGAAGAATTGATTGCCCAGTATCCACGCCCCGCGCGAGACGAAAGCCGCCTGATGGTGGTGCATCGCTCAACCGGCAAGATAGAACACAAGATATTCAAAGACATACTCGGCTATTTCAGCGACGGTGACGTGATGGTGTTTAACGACACACGCGTATTTCCCGCCAAACTCTATGGCAACAAGGAAAAGACCGGAGCCAGAATCGAAGTCTTCCTGCTGCGCGAACTTAACGCAGAGCACAAGCTCTGGGACGTGCTTGTGGAACCGGCCCGCAAGATCCGCATCGGCAATAAACTCTACTTCGGCGATGATGACTCGCTCGTGGCCGAAGTCATCGACAACACCACCTCACGCGGACGCACCCTGAGATTTCTCTACGACGGCCCCCACGATGAATTCAAGCGGGTGCTCTTCGGCATGGGCCAGACTCCGCTCCCCGAGCACATCAAGCGCGAGCCTAACGAGGACGATGCCGAAGCATTTCAGACCATATATGCCTCGAAAGAGGGCGCCGTGGTGGCTCCCGGTGCAGGCCTTCACTTCTCACGCGAGCTGATGAAGCGTCTTGAGATCAAAGGAGTGGAACGCGGATTCATGACAGTGCACAGCGGATTGGGCACATTCCGCGAAATCGATGTGGAAGACCTGTCGAAACACCGCATTGACTCCGAAGAGATCTTCGTGGACGAAAAACTTGTCAACATGGTCAACAAGGCCAAAGATGCAGGCCGCCAGGTATGTGCAGTGGGCACCTCCGTGCTCCGCGGCATGGTGGGTGCCGAGACCATGGGCGGACACCTCAAGGAGTTCATCGGCTGGAACAACAAGTTTGTGTCGCCACCCTACGACTTCACCGTGGCCACCTCGCTGGTCAGCAACTTCCACCTCCCGCTGTCGACCATGCTCATGATGGTGGCTGCATTCGGCGGCTACGACACCGTGATGAAAGCCTATGACGTGGCCGTGGAGGAAAAATATCAGTTTGGCGCATATGGCGACTCTCTGCTGCTGCTGCCCTGAATATAATACAGAAAAACAAATACAGAAATTATGACTGACCCGAAAACCTATCTCGGCCCCGCCGAAGAAAAAATGGAACTCGCCGTGGCTTATCTCGACGAATCGCTGAGCCACATTCGTGCCGGCAAGGCCAACCCCAAGCTGCTTGACTCTATCCGCGTGGACTACTAC
>CAZKRV010000150.1:0-3048 GCA_964555345.1 uncultured Bacteroides sp. | reverse complement strand
CATGAAGGTGAAGAAGCTCCCGAAAAGTGCCCTATCTGCAATGCTCCGCGCAGCAAATTCAAAGAGATGACCGATGATGAGGCACTCGAATTCGTGACAGAACACGAGATCGGTGTTGCGAAGGGAACAGATGCCGAGATGATAGCAGACCTTACCGCACATTTCAATGGTGAATGCGGCGAAGTGGGAATGTATCTCGCCATGTCGCGTCAGGCCGATCGCGAAGGTTATCCCGAAATAGCCGAGGCATTCAAGCGCTACGCTTTCGAGGAAGCAGAGCATGCATCGAAGTTTGCCGAACTTCTGGGCGACTGCGTGTGGGATACCAAGACCAATCTTGAAAAGCGTATGGCTGCCGAGGCCGGTGCCAATGCCGACAAGATGCGCATAGCACGCCGTGCCAAAGAGCTTAATCTTGATGCTATCCACGACACTGTTCATGAAATGGCTAAGGACGAAGCACGTCACGGCCAGGGATTTGAGGGTCTCTACAAGCGTTTCTTCAAGAAATAACAGACCCTTGCCCTTTTTATAAAACCTTATCTGCCGGTCCCGTCTTCACAGGAAAGCAACAGTTGAAGGCTGACGGGACCGGCAATTCTTTTTTTCTCCTTAACGTCACGGATGGACGGGTGTTATTAATTTTTTCATCACATTATCACATAGTTGCTTATTAATGGTTCATAACATATTCAGGTCATTGCTGTATGCGGCAGTGACCACTGTGACCACTGTGGCCTTTGCGGCCGAGTCGCAAACCTCCGATAATCAGCTCTCGGTATATCCGATAGGGCGAATCCATATGGATGGCGCGGTTTTCTTGCCGCAGCATGACGGGCTGACCGACGGAGTTGCAATATCGGATGTCAGGGTAGGAGTCCGGGCATCGTACGGAATTTTCAGTGCCAAGGCCGATATAGGGTTCGCCTACGGAAAGGTGAGTCCGAAAGACGTTTTCATTAAAGCTGACTTCAGCGAGTCATCGCGGGTGCTATTAGGCTACTTTGTTCATCAGTTCGGTCTGCAGAGCACTACCAGCTCATCGGCCAAGATAAGCCTTGAGGAGCCTATGAGCAATACTTTCTTTGCCGATCCCCGCATGTCGGGAGTCATGTATGTGTATGATCATGCCCACGTATTTGCCACGGCGTCGGTCAGTGTAGAGAGTGAAGCTATGAAGAGTACTGTCGACAAGCTTGGAAAGACGGGCTGGGGAGCAATGAGCCGGCTGGTGTGGCGTCCCTATATAGTCAAGGGTAAGCTGCTGCAGGTAGGAATCTCTGGAGGATATCTATCGCCGGTCTATAACAGTGATTCTGATCTGAACCACAGTTCATACACTTTTTCAGCCGATTTTCCAACCAGAGTGTCGAGCGTCAAGGCTCTGAGGGCGGTGGTGACCGATGCGCAATCGCTCTTCAAGTTTACTCCGGAACTTGTAGCGGGACACGGGCGGATGGCGCTGGAGTCGCAGTATTATTATTTGCATGCTAACCGGAAGGAAGGCCGATCGGCCTACAAAGCATCGGGTGGCTACGTAATGCTCCGCGGCATGATGATAGGCCAGAGTTACCGGCATGACCATGGTGAGTGTGGAATAGGATATCCTTCGCCGAAATCACTCGAACTTGTGATTGGTTGCGACTACGTGAACGGCACTGACCGGCGTAGCGGAATATCGGGTGGTAAGGCCAACGACTTATCGTGTACGTTGAACTATTATGTCAACAGATGCGTCACGGCCCTGATGCGGTATTCTTATACATCGGTGCGCAACCGCGACGACGAACCGCACCGGCATGCTAATATCATCCAGGCCAGGCTGCAGATGGTATTCTGACAGTGAACTAAATGGCTCCCCGATTGTTAACACTCAAAAGCAGTACAGTAAACCGTGAATAATATGAAAAGTGTAAAGGATACCTTGCTTGAGCGAAGAAGCATACGCCGGTATGAACGCGAATCGGTGCCGGAAGAAACCATGGCATTGATATATGACGCAATACGCAACACCCCGACAAGTTATAACGGACAACAGTTTTCCGTGATCGATGTATCGGATCAGTCTGTGAAGGAGAAACTTTACGAACTGATAGGCCAGAAGCAGATCAAGACCTGCAATCATTTTCTGGTATTTTGCGCCGATTTCCATAAGATTCAGGTGATAGCCGAAGCGAAGGATATTGACATGCCGGAGTTTCAGCATACGGTCGATGGCGTGGTGGTTGGTGTGGTCGATGCAGCCCTTGCCATGATGAGCGCCTTGACGGTAGCCGAATCGTGTGGTCTCGGGACATGCTGCATAGGCTATGCGCGCACGGCAGCCCCAGAGGCTGTGTCGCAGTTGCTTGAGTTGCCACAAGGCACTTTTGTGGTGTGTGGCCTTGCAATCGGGGTGCCCCGTGAGCTTCCCGATATGAAGCCGAAGCAGCCGCTGCCCGTGGTGATACACTCCAACCGCTACAACGAGCAAGGCTTGCTTGACTCCCTGAAGAAATACGACGAGGAGATAACCGTTTACAATGCCACCCGCTCAGGTACGAAGACAGATAATGACTGGGCTGAGCACATAGTGGGCTACTACCGCGAAGCAATGGGCTATCAGATGCTTAATGCTTTGCGTCGCAGGGGGTTTGACGTCAAGAGCTGACGTCATGGAAGCACAGAAAAACGAAACAGGAAGTGGCGGTAAATCATTACCGCCACTTTTTTAATGTGCAGATAGCTCGATGTAACGATTTTATTGCTAATTTTGCACGGTTTTTACGATAGAAATCATGTGAACCATGCAATTCTACAATACATATCATTCTATCGCATGCGAAAAACGAAGCGCGCTGTGCTGATTTTGCAAGACGGCACACAATTTGAGGGTAAATCATTCGGATATGAAGCTTCCACAGCCGGTGAAGTAGTGTTCAACACCGCCATGACCGGTTATCCGGAGAGCCTTACCCACCCATCCTATGAAGGACAGATCCTTGTAACGACTTATCCAATGCTCGGAAATTACGGTGTACCGCCCCGCAGGGAGAAGGATGCCGTGAG
>CAZKRV010000149.1:0-3109 GCA_964555345.1 uncultured Bacteroides sp. | reverse complement strand
GGCGAATTCTACTCGGTGGCCGTGACCCGCAACTATCAGCAGGCCGACACCGGCACCAAGATGATACACCTCGGCTCAAACACCCGCTCGACCATAGTGAGCAAGGGCATATCGGCCGGCCACAGCCAGAACTCATATCGCGGCCTGGTGTCGGTGGCTCCAGGGGCCGAAGGCTGCCGCAACCACACTCAGTGCGACTCGCTGCTGCTCTCTGGCACATGCGGCGCCCACACTTTCCCGGTGATCGACATAAAGAATCAATCGGCAGTGGTGGAACATGAGGCCACCACGTCAAAGATATCGGCCGAGCAGCTCTTTTACTGCAATCAACGCGGCATACCCACAGAAGAAGCCGTGGGCCTGATAGTCAACGGCTATGCCAAAGAGGTGATGAACAAACTGCCGATGGAATTTGCCGTTGAGGCACAGCGTCTGCTGCAAATAACGCTCGAAGGAAGCGTAGGCTAAACGCGTCATGAGAATACCACTTATAGTCAAAATTCTGATCGCCATGGCAATAGGCATCGGCGCAGGATTCGTATTGCCGTTGCCGATGTGTCGCATCTTCTCGACCTTCAACAGCATCTTCTCACAGTTTCTCGGATTTCTGATTCCGTTACTGATACTCGGATTCGTGGCCCCGGCCATAGGAGAGATAGGCAAGGGCGCGGGCAAGATGCTTGCCGCGACAGCCCTGATAGCCTACGTAATGACGCTCGGATCAGGGTTGCTGTCATACTTCACAGGCTCATGGATATTTCCCGACCTGATCACTCCCGGCTCGGTGTCGGAGTCTATGCTCGCCAAGGCCGGCGGCGCAGCCCCCACCCCGTTTTTCACCGTGGAGATGCCTCCGCTGTTTTCGGTCATGTCGGCACTGGTGCTCGCATTTGTGATCGGCCTGGGCATGGCCTACTGCGGATCAGCCACCATGCGCAACTGGTTCAATGAATTTCGCGACATAATCACCCGCACGATCTCGGCAGTGATCATACCGCTGCTGCCGATCTACATATTCGGCATATTCATGGAGATGGCCCGTGCGGGCGAAGTAGGTCCGGTACTCAAAGCCTTTGTCAGCATCATCGGCGTGATCTTCGGCCTCCATGTGTTGCTGTTGCTGGCTCAATTCGGCATCGCCGGCATCATCTCCGGTAAAAATCCGCTCAAGGCGCTGCGCACCATGCTCCCGGCCTATTTCACAGCACTCGGCACCCAAAGCTCGGCAGCCACGATCCCGGTGACGCTGCGCAGCAGCATAGCCACCGGAGTGCACCCCTCGGTGGCCGGATTCGTGATCCCGCTCTGCGCCACCATACATATGTCAGGCTCAACGCTCAAGATAGTGGCCTGCGCGCTGGCTCTGATGATCATGCAGGGCATGCACTATGATGCCACAATGTTTTTCGGCTTCATAGCCCTGCTCGGCATCACCATCATAGCAGCCCCAGGAGTGCCCGGCGGTGCCATCATGGCCTCACTGGGTCTGCTCAGTTCAATGCTCGGATTCTCAGAGTCTGACAACGGACTGATGATAGCTCTCTACATAGCCATGGACTCGTTCGGCACCGCATGCAACGTGACCGGCGACGGCTCGATAGCCCTGATCATCAACCGCATCTTCCCTGCCAAGGCATAATTTTACAAAAAATACTTTCAAAAAGTTATAGATTTTCGTAACTTTGCGCTCAAAGACCATATCCACACTATAACTCAACCATGAGCTACAGCATCTTAGACCTGCTATGCCTGCTCGGCGCCGTCTGCCTCTTCCTCTATGGCATGAAGGTGATGAGCGAAGGATTGCAGAAAGCCGCCGGCGACCGCCTGCGCAACATTCTCGGTGCCATGACCCGAAACCGCTGGACCGGCACCCTGACAGGCTTCATCATCACCGCCCTGATCCAATCATCGTCAGCCTCGACCGTAATGGTGGTCAGCTTTGTCAACGCAGGTCTGATGACCCTGAGCCAGTCGATGGCAGTAATCATGGGTGCCAACGTAGGCACCACATTCACGGCATGGATCATCGCTCTGTTTGGCTTCAAGGTCAATATGTCGGCGTTCATGCTCCCACTCATAGGCCTGGCGGTGCCCCTGCTCTTCGCCTCATCATCGCGCAAGAAGTCGATCGGCGAATTCCTGATAGGTTTCGCTTTCCTCTTCATGGGCCTTGACCTGATCAGCAAATATGTGCCTGACCTCCAGAGCAACCCGGAGATGTTTGCCTTCCTGCAACAATACACCGGCATGGGATTTGGCTCCATACTGATATTCTTCGCCGTCGGCCTGGTGCTGACCATGGTCATACAATCGTCGGCCGCAACATTCGCTATCACGCTGATCATGTGCAGCAAGGGCTGGATCACGTTTGAGCTGGCCTGCGCGATAGTGCTCGGCGCCAACGTAGGCACCACCATCACCCCGCTGCTGGCCTCAATGAGCGGTAACGCTGCGGCCAAACGCACGGCAATGGGCCATCTCGTCTACAACATATTAGGCATAGTGTGGCTGCTCCCCCTGTTCGTGCCTTTCGTGGAGCTGAACACATGGTTGACCGAAATGATCGGACAAGGAAACCCCGAGCAACTCTACAACTACGTGGCGGAAATCGAGCAAACAGAGCCGGAATTATACAATCACCTCTTCGACAATTCGCTGCCGGCCGGCCACCCGGTGCTACAGCGCATAGCCGCCATGCAGGTGAGCGTGTCGTTCGGTATGTCGCTCTTCCACACCGTCTACAACATGTTTAACCTCGCCATCATGATCTGGTTTACCGGACTCTACGTGAAGATCGTGGAAAAGATCATACCGATACGCAAGAACGAAGACGAGGATTTCTCTCTCAAATATATAGGCGGCGCACTGGTGAGCGCATCGGAGCTCAACATAGCCCAGGTGGAAAAGGAGGTAAGCGTATTTGCCCAGCGGGTAGACCGAATGATCGGCATGGCCTACGACTTGCTCCACACCAAACCGAACTCCAAGGAATTCAACCAACTCTATTCGCGGCTTGAAAAGTATGAAGACATATCGGACCGCATGGAGAAAGAGATCGCCGACTTCCTCAACCGCACAAGCCAGGGCCGACTCTCAAACGACGGCA
>CAZKRV010000148.1:0-3129 GCA_964555345.1 uncultured Bacteroides sp. | reverse complement strand
AGTTGCGCCAGCTTTTCGCGGTGGGTGGTCTTGACTGACACCGAGTCCATCACCGCGTCCACTGCCATGCCAGCAAGAGCTTTTTGCTCGGCCAGGGGTATGCCCAGGCGGTTAAACGTGTCGAGCACTTCCGGATCCACTTCGTCGAGGCTCTTCGGCCCCTCCTTCTTGCGCGGAGCGGCATAGTAGCTGATGGACTGGAAGTCGATCGGCGGCACCTCCAGATGTGCCCAATCGGGCGGAGTCAGCGTGAGCCAGTGGCGAAAGGCCTTCAGGCGGAAGTCGAGCAGCCAGTCCGGCTCTCCCTTTTTGCGCGATATCAGGCGCACCACCTCTTCGGTGAGGCCCGGAGGGATTATTTCGGAATCGATATTGGAGTGGAAGCCATATTTGTAGTCATCGGCTTCCGATGAAATGTCGGATAATATGTTGTCGTTCTGATCCATTCGGAGTAGTGGGTTTATGATAGGTAGCCGGTGGCCGCGCCAAATAGCCGGGGCACGAACCTTATGGTCCATGATGCCGTTGCCGAGGCGAATATCGGCCAGCGGGGATTACACATATATAATATATTAAGCACCAGTGATGCCAGAAATATCCATTTGAAGAGACCTACGATAAGGCCTGCCGTCCGGTCTATCGGCCCCATGAGCAGCAGGTGGGCGGTGAACCGTAGTGCGCGAAATATCAGCGTGACCAGCACAAACGCCAGGATAAACAGCAATATATAGGTGATTATCAGGCTTATGTTCAGGAATGACGCGCACTGTGCTCCAAACGTGCGCGCCACGAAAAAGGCACACAGAAATGCCACGATCCACCCGATCTGGCGTATGGCGCCGCGATATATGCCCCAGGCCCCGAAGGCCACCGCTCCGCCCAGCAGCATTATGTCGGTCACGTTTTGTGCGGTCATGGCTGCGGGTTGATGAGGGTGTTGACCGGTGGATTCTTGGCTGTGACGTTGCCGTCGGCGTCAAGCAGATATATGGCCGGAGTCGATAGGAATATATACAGCTCTTCGGACTGCACGTCGCTCATGTCGAGCAGTGCGGTCCACTCCTGCGGCAGGGCGTCCGACGTGTCGCGCCATCTCTTTTCCGTTGCGTCGATGCAGATGGCATATACCGGAGCCGGCATGGCGTGGCCGCGCAGCCGCTTCATCGTCTCGGCGCAATGGCGGCAGTCCGGGTTATAGAAGTAGAGCATGACCGGCTTGCCGGCGGTGAGTGCCCTCATGGTAGACTGCTCGCCGCTGAGCTGCTTCACCTTGAAGTCGGTGGCCGGAGTGCCGGGGGCGTTCAGCCCGACGGCATATGCTTCCCATTCGGCCAGAGCCTGTTGCGTCATCGAGGCGTGTGGCGATGAGGCCGCAGCGCGGGCAAACGATCCGTATATCCTCTCGTTGAAGTCCGGCGATTCCGGATCAAACAGCACGTCGCGTGCCACTCCGGTCACCTCCGTCAGTTCCTCAGGCGATGTGAGCAGTGACGCGGCCAGGCTGTCGGCCTCTGCCGTGGTCATCGGCTCCATGCGTGCGGCCAGACTCTTCATTTCGTTCGGTGTCATTGCGCCGGTCGCCAGTGCGGTGACCATGGCGGCTGCGGTGGCGGCTATGATGGCTTTGTTCATGATTGCAAAGTTACACAAAAAATCTTAGAGCTGACTCATAGCACCGACACTCCGTCGATATTCCCTATCCGCGCCCTCACCTCCGGCATCAGTCCGGCCCTGGCGCTCAGCGTCATGCGGCAGGTGCAGTCGAAGTCGCGGCTCACCGTCACCACCTCCGGCATCTTGGCCACGGCCATCACGGCGTTCATCGACTGATATGGAAACGTGAACGTGATCGACTCCATGGCGTGACGCCGCTCTGACGGCGCTTCCTCCAGTGCCAGGCGTGCTGCCTCGCGATAGGCGGCTATGAGCCCGGGAGTGCCTAATTTGATGCCGCCGAAATAGCGCACCACCACCACCACCACGTTGGTCAGCCCCAGCGAGTTGATCTGCCCGAGTATCGGTTTGCCGGCGGTGCCCGATGGCTCGCCGTTGTCGTTGCTGTATTGCTCCGAGCGGTCAGTTCCGGTCACGTAGGCCCAGCACACGTGGCGTGCGTCATGATATTCCTTCTGAAACCGGCTCACTATTTCGCGCACTCCCTCGGCGCTCTCCACCGGGAGAGCGAACGAGAGAAAGCGGCTCATCTTTTCTGTGAATTTGGCCTGTCCGGGAGCGGATATGGTGAGATATGAATCCTCCACGCTCCTCTGCTCAATTCTGGGGACGTATGCGCATGGCGCGCCACACATAGGCTATGTAGGCGAGCACGAATGGTATGGCTATCGACACATAGCTCATCACCCGCAGCGTGAACTCCGACGACGAGCTGTTGGCTATGGTGAGTGACGAAGCGGGATCGCTTACCGAGGGATAATAGGCCGTGGAGTTATAGCCGAGCACCCAGAAGAGACTCATCACCACCAGCACCGTGCCGATGCCCGTAAACCACGATCCGTGGCTGAAGCCCTTGAACACAAGCACTCCCACCAGTCCGCAGAGCACCATCACCGTGCCTGCCACGAAGGCCAGACCGGCCCACCACAGTGTCACGAAGTTGTTGAGATAGCCGTAGGGCACCACTTCGATCTGTCCCATGGGATCCACCTTATATGCCGGACTGAGCAGCAGCACCACTGCGAAGGTCACGAAGAGCACCACGAAGATGGCGCCGCTCAGGAGCACGTGCTTGCGCATCAGCTTCCTGAAGTCGCGGTCGCCGTCGGCGGTGTCCAGCAGATAGATCGCGCCCTGCACTCTGGCCAGCATCAGTATGGTGAAGCCGAGCAGCACGTTGCGCCACGAACCGATGGCCTCCAGGCCGCGCAGCGGATTGTCCCAGGTCGAGATCACCGGAGCCGATGCGTTGACTATATTGCTTTTGGTCACGGTGAACTCGCCGCCCCATATCATTGTGCCCACTGCCACTCCGAGCAATATGCAGCCGAAGCAGCCGTTGAGCCACAGGAATATATCATAGGTGGCGCGCCCGTATAGGTTGCCCTTCTTGCGGCGATATTCATAGCTCACGGCCTGGATCACGAAGCTGGCCAGGATCAGCATCCAGAGCCA
>CAZKRV010000147.1:0-3219 GCA_964555345.1 uncultured Bacteroides sp. | reverse complement strand
CTTGACGGTGGCACCGATATCGCCGGCGCAGAGTTTGTCGACCTGAGTGCGGATCTGGCCGCATACACAATAGATCTGGGCGATGCGCTCCTTGCTGTCGCGGCTCACGTTGTTGAGGTCGGCACCGGGGGTGAGCGTGCCGCTCATAACCTTGAAGTAGCTGACTTCGCCGATATGTGGCTCTACCGAAGTTTTGAACACGTAGAGGCTGAGGGGACCGGCCGAGTCGGGCTTCACTTCTTCACCTTCGGTGTTGACGGGCGCGGGCATATCTTCTACGAAGGGCACCACGTTGCCGAGGAATTCCATCATGCGGCGCACACCCATATCCTTGAGCGCGCTCACGCAGAACACAGGGAAGATCGAGCGGTCCACCAGACCTTTGCGTATGCCTTCACGCATCTCATCTTCAGTCAGGTGGCCCTGATCGAAGAATTTCTCCATGAGGGTCTCGTCATTTTCAGCGGCTGCTTCTACGAGCTGCTGATGGAGTTCGCGGGCGTGGTCAAGCTGGTCGGCCGGAATCTCGGAGATTGTGGGCACGCCACCTTCGGGACCCCATTCATATTTCTTCATCAGAAGTACGTCGATCATGGCGTTGAAGCCGGGTCCGCACGCGAGAGGATACTGGATAGGTATGACTTTCGGGCCAAACACTTCACGCATCTGTTCGATTACGTTGTCATAGTCGGCCTTTTCGCCATCAAGTTGGTTCATAGCAAAGATCACAGGCTTCTTGATGGCGGCGGTGGTGCGGAATATGTTCTGCGTGCCTACCTCGACACCATATTGAGCGTCGATGACGATCACGCCGGTGTCGGTTACGTTGAGGGCGGTGATGGCGCTGCCCACGAAGTCATCGGCACCGGGGCAGTCGATGAAGTTGAGCTTCCTGCCGAGGAATTCGGCATAAAATATGGTAGAGAATACAGAATAGCCATATTCCTTTTCCACGGGGAAGTAGTCGCAGACGGTGTTTTTCGCATCAATTGAACCACGGCGTTTTATAACTCCACACTCGAAAAGCATAGCTTCAGCGAGTGTGGTTTTACCGGAGCCCTTGCTACCGAGGAGGGCAATGTTTTTGATTTCTTTGGTTTCGTAGACTTTCATGTAGGTATCGAGAGTTAATAAGGTAAGAATTCTGGCCGCAAATTACACATAATTTCCCACTCGGCCAAATTTTGGCGATATGTTTGAAAACATATTATGGCTGTGTGCCCTCTTGCAAAACTATGATGATTGTAGTAACTTTGCCGCATCATCATGAAGCAGATCACACGTCAATCACTACTTGCGGCTGCGGCTCTCGGAGCCATGCTGCCGTGTGCCGCGGCCGATAGTCCTGAAAGCCGCCCCAACATTGTATTGTTTATGGTCGATGATATGGGCTGGCAGGATACTTCGGTGCCGTTTCACTCCGCGCGTACGCCGCTCAATGACCGCTACCGCACTCCCAATATGGAGCGCCTCGCCGCCATGGGCACGAAATTTACATCGGCCTATGCGGCAAGTATCAGTTCGCCGTCGCGCTGCAGTCTGCTCACCGGCATGAATGCCGCGCGCCATCGCGTCACCAACTGGACGTTGCGCCGCGATGCCATGACCGACGAGCATAATCCAGACCTGGAGATGCCGCAGTGGAACGTCAACGGCATACAGCCCACGGACACTGTGCCCTATTCCGCCGCGGCCACCTCGTTTGTGGAGCTGCTGCGCCGCAGCGGTTATCACACCATACATTGCGGCAAGGCACACTTCGGAGCCATTGACACTCCGTCGGCCGACCCGGCTGTGTTTGGATTTGAAGTCAATATCTGCGGCCATGCCGGCGGCGGACTTGCGTCATATCTCGGCGAACAGCGCTATGGTCACGATTCAGAGGGTCGTCCTGTGAGTCCTTTTGCCGTGCCGGGCCTTGAAGCATATTGGGATTCCGATGTGTTTGCCACCGAGGCCCTGACTCTCGAGGCTCTGAAAGCACTGCAGAGTGCCGACTCGCTGAGGCACGGACAGCCGTTTTTCCTCTATATGTCACACTATGCCGTCCATGTGCCTATTCAAGCTGACCGCCGTTTCCTTCAGCATTATCTCGATGCCGGTCTTGACGATACCGAGGCTGCCTATGCCACTTTGGTCGAGGGTATGGACAAGAGCCTCGGCGACCTGATGGACTATCTTGAAAGCTCCGGCCAGCTTTCAAATACGATAATAATATTCATGAGCGACAATGGTGGCCTGTCGGCCCTGGGGCGCACCCCGCCGCTTCATGTGCAGAACGCGCCGTTGCGCAGCGGCAAAGGATCGGCCTATGAAGGTGGTGTGCGTGAGCCGATGATAGTGTACTGGCCAGGAGTGACCGAGCCGGGGAGCACTATTGCCGATTACTTGATCATCGAGGATTTCTTCCCGACAATACTGGATATGGCCGGAGTAACGGACCGAGCCACGGTGCAGACTGTTGATGGCCGCAGCTTTGTGCCGATGCTCATCGGAGGCGATGCAGAGCTGGTGGGGGATAGGTCCATCTACTGGAATACGCCAAACACATGGATTGCCGGTGACTACCGCGCCCACGGCATTGGTCAGACTTGTGCCATACGCCGGGGTAACTATAAGCTCATCTATTGGTATATAGATGGCCGCAAGGAGCTGTATGACCTGTCGGAAGATATCGGTGAAACCCGGGATCTGGCCGAGGCTATGCCAGAACTGGTGGACTCGCTCAGTGCCGATCTCGGTCGCTTTTTGCGTTCGGCCGATGCTCAGCGCCCTACGGTGAAATATACCGGACAGCCCTGTCGATGGCCTGATGAATAAGGCTGGTGTATAAAAAATCACGGGCCGCTCTCCTCGTCAGGAGTGCGGCCCGTAATACTTTTTCACAAGCCTTCAGTGATTACTTGCTGGCAATGTGGTCCGACACGGTCAGGCTCTTGCGGCCTTTGGCGCGGCGGCGGGCGAGAACCTTGCGGCCGTCAGCGGTGGCCATACGTTCACGGAAACCGTGCTTGTTGATTCTCTTGCGGTTGGAAGGTTGGAATGTTCTTTTCATCGCGATAAATAATTGTTTTTACGTAAAAATTCTTCTTTTTCGGAGCCACAAAGGTAAACATTTTTTTTGATATGACCAAATCCGCGTACAATAAGCTATTGTAACAAGTGGCGGCGGGAAGGTCCGGAGTGGGACACTTTCCGCCGCAGGTGGAGGGTGGGAGA
>CAZKRV010000146.1:0-3298 GCA_964555345.1 uncultured Bacteroides sp. | reverse complement strand
AAGACGGTACTGATGAAGTCAATCGTGGGTCTGATCAGGCCTGAAACCGGCCAGATTTTGTTTGACGGACGCGACCTGCTGCAGATGAACGGCGATCAGACACGGACACTGCGCGAAGAGATCGGCATGCTGTTTCAGGGATCGGCTCTGTTTGACAGCGAGACTGTGCTCGGCAACGTGATGTTTCCGTTGACAATGTTTTCAAAGATGAGCCGCGGCGAGATGCATGACCGTGCCATGTTTTGTCTGGAGCGCGTCAACCTGAAGGGTGCTGAAAACAAATTCCCGTCGGAACTGTCGGGAGGCATGCAGAAACGTGTGGCGATAGCCCGTGCGATAGCGCTGAATCCGAAATACCTATTCTGCGACGAGCCGAATTCAGGACTCGATCCACGCACCTCCATACTCATCGACGAACTGCTGAGCGACATCACCCACGAATATGGCATCACCACCATCATCAACACCCACGATATGAACTCGGTGCTCGGCATCGGCGAGAACATCATATTCCTCAACAAGGGCCACCGCGAGTGGGTTGGAGACATGACGCAGATATACCGCACGGACAATGAGGCGCTGACCGACTTTGTGTTTGCCACCGACCTATTCCGTAAAGTGCGCGACTATCTCAACGCAGGCGCCGAAACCTCATTGAAGCCGAATAGAGCGGAAAATTGAACGAAATGACGTCGGCCGACAAGGCCTCGGCATAGCAGTCGGCCTCCATCGGCTTCAGCATGGCATCGGTCCACTCCAGACCGAAATGATTATCAAACCCGAGTGGGAGAATACGCCCTTTGACCATGCCTTGACGCCATGCGCCGGCATTGGTCACGGCACCGCCCATATAGACAATATCATAGCCTCCGCAACTATCGGCCAACAGTGCAAGCCTGTAAGCACCGCCATTAAGAGCAAGCGCCGGATCTGTATCACGATCCATATAGATCCACATGCCTTCAAGCGGTGCGGCGGCAGAAGCGCTAAGTCGGGACTCAATGTCACTTACGGACCATGTTGGCACGGGCAACGCTTCAACCATCTCAACCGCAGCTCCGGTCACGTCAACTCGACCGGAAGCCGAAAGCACACACCGACCGGCCGGACATTCAGTAGCTCCGCTCATGACTCCTGAAAGCCGTCGGTTGCCGGCAAAGACCGACATCACACCACCGTCCCACTCCACGCACAGCGTGTTGGCCCCGCCGGAAAAGTCCAGACCGGAGTCAATGATATAGGAAAACGGCTCCACAGACTCCGGAGTGACAACGGAAACCGTGGCCGATGGTATGTCGGTGCCGTCAACGTGGTTACGGAAATCAAACGCAAGACTGACCGCATGGCCCGAAGTCCACTTCAAGCCCCACTCCGCAGCTGACCTACGGCCACGCGAAGCCGACGGCATGGCACACCTCACCTCCACAGCCTTGAACATCAACGTGGAGTCTGAAGCTAAATCCGTCAGCAGCAGATCATCAGAGTTACCGGAAATAGTCCTAATTTCGGGATAGAGAGTGCGCCCGGAAGCTTCATATGCGACGGCCAGCAGGCAGGCCAGGAAAATTCTTTTAATCATCTGCGACAAATTTAAGCATTAATCACGGATTTTTTGTAATTTTGTAGAAAATTTAGCCTATTATTATGACCAAATATCATCTCGACGAACTCGATATAGCGATTCTTAAGGCTCTTAGCGACAACGCCAGACGTCCGTATCTGGAGATAGCCCGCGAATGCAACGTAAGCGGTGCGTCAATCCATCAGCGTATACATCGCCTTAACTCACTCGGCATCATCAAGGGCACGGAAACCCACATTGATCCGCCTTCGGTGGGCTACGAAACATGTGCCTACATAGGCTTCCTGCTCAACGACCCCACAAAATTCCAGCACGTGATCGAGACTCTGGAGGGAATACCCGAAGTGGTGGAATGTCACTTCACCACCGGCAAATATGATATATTTATCAAGATTCACGCCAAAAACAACGAGCATCTGCTCAACCTGATCCACACCCGTTTTCAAGAACTTGGCATGACCCGTACAGAGACTCTGATCTCGTTCCGTCAGGTCTTTCACCGCGCCCTCCCGATCGAAACTGTGGAGTAGAAAACGGACATGACAGTCACCCCTCGGGCTGACCGTCATTTTTTTTTGGAGGGTTAATGAAATCTGATTAACTTTGCACATAATTAAAATTCTCATAACTCAATCTCACACATTATCCAATCATGAGAACCGATCTCAGTTCCAAGATTAAACTTGACAGCATACCTCGCCGCTACTATGCTCCCGGCGACGAAATCGAAGCTGCCGCCCTTACCCGTGAAGAAAAAATCGATACCCGCATCTATGAAACCGTTGCCGAAGGCAGCCAGGGCATAGCCGAACACGTGATCCATGCGCTGGACCGTGCCGTGGCCAAGAAAGGCAAATTCGTGATGGGCATCGGAGCCGGTGTCGGCGCCATGTCGGTCTACGCCGAACTCGTAGAGCTCTATAAGGCCGGCAAGGTATCATTTAAGGATACCGTGGTGTTTAACCTCACCGAATTCTACAACGACGGCAACAGCAAAGGCCCTTCCACCCTTAAGAACCTCAAAGACACTTTCCTGAGCCAGGTTGATATCCTGCCCGAGAACATACATTCGTTTAACGTCAACCTTGACCGCACCAAAGTGGCCGAAGGCTGCCGCGAATATGAGATGACCCTCGAAAACGAAGGAGGTCTTGACTTGGTAGTGGCCCAGATCGGTGCCCACGGTGCAGTCGGTTTCAACGAACCCGGCTCATCGATTTCGAGCGTGACCCGCCTGGTGCTCCTGACCGCCGAACAGCGCCAGAACATCAGCACCGGCTACAATGTCAGCACTCCTCCCACCACAGCACTTACCATGGGTATGAACACCATACTCAAGGCCCGCCGGATCATCACCATGGCATGGGGCGAAAACCGCGCCGAAATCGTGGCTCAGGCTGTGGAAGGACCCATGACCCCCAACGTGCCCACATCGCTGCTCCAGACACACCCCCGCACCACTCTGGTAGTAGACGTGCCCGCCGCTGAAAACCTGACCCGCATCTCTCACCCCTGGCTGGTTACCAACTGCGAATGGAACGACAAGCTGATACGCCGCGCCATCGTTTGGCTCTGCCAACAGACCGGCAAGCCGATCCTGAAACTCACCAACCAGGACTACAGCGACCACGGTCTGGGCGAACTCCTGACCATCTACGGTTCGGGTTACAATGTAAACATCAAGGTATTCAACGAACTGCAGCATACCATCACCGG
>CAZKRV010000145.1:0-3305 GCA_964555345.1 uncultured Bacteroides sp. | reverse complement strand
CGTGTTGAACCGGTCGGTCACAGAGGTATCTTCGGGGGCGATATGCGCCAAAATGTCATTTTCTATAGTCAAAACTTTCCTTTTCTTAAGAATTCCTATTAATTTTGTGGTCCTCTTTAGCTATAACAATAATCGTGCCTGAATGTGTCACGGCGCGATATAATTAATGCAAAGTTACAGAAAATAATCGGATTATGACCACTCTGAGTGTTAATATCAACAAAATAGCCACACTGCGCAACGCCCGCGGAGAAAACCGTCCAGACCTTCTGACTGTGGCGGCAGACTGCGAGCGGTTCGGAGCGCAGGGCATCACCGTGCACCCCCGTCCCGACGAACGCCACATCAGGCGCAGCGACGTCTGGGCGCTCCGGCCGATGCTCCGCACCGAGTTCAACATCGAGGGCTATCCCTCGCCTGAATTCATGGATCTGGTGCTGAAAGTGAAACCGGCACAGGTCACTTTAGTGCCCGATGCCCCAGATGCCATAACCAGTTCGGCCGGCTGGAATGTAGAGGCCAACATGCAGTTCCTCACCGACATCGTCGAGTCACTTCACGAGGCCGGCATACGCTCATCAATCTTCGTAGGCACAGATCTGGCCAACATAGCCCTTGCCGCCAAGACAGGCACCGACCGCATAGAGCTTTACACCAAGCCCTATGCCGACCTCTATCCCACCGACCGCGAGGCTGCCGTGGCCCCTTTCACCGAAGCTGCGCGCCAGGCCCGCAAATGCGGACTCGGACTCAACGCCGGCCACGACCTGAGCCTGGAAAACCTGCGGTTCTTTCATGAGCGGGTGCCCTACCTCAGCGAAGTGTCGATCGGCCACGCCCTGATCTGCGATGCCCTCTATCTCGGACTCGAAGAAACCATCAAGCGCTATCGCGACTGCCTCAAATAATAAAACAACAATAACTCACATATCCCCCCACCCCATCACATGAACGAAGCTGCAACCACCGATCTCTCTTTGTGGCAACTCTGCCTTCAGGGCGGAATCATCATGATCCCCATGGCAATCCTTGCCGTGATCTGCATCTATATCTTCATTGAGCGTCTGCTCACCATCAACCGCGCCGCCGGCCACGATGATCCCACCTTCATGTATCGCATCAAGGACTATATCCACGAAGGCGAGATCGAAAGCGCGCTCAACCTCTGCCGCGCCACTCCCACCCCCTATGCCGCACTGATCGCCAAGGGCATCAGCCGCATAGGTCGTCCGATGCAGGATGTGCTCGTCACCATTGAAAACATGGGCAACCTTGAGATAGCCCGCCTCGGCAAGGGCCTGCCCTGGCTGGCCACCACCGCCGCAGGTGCGCCAATGCTCGGATTTCTGGGCACTGTGGTCGGCATGGTCGAGGCCTTTCACGGCATGGCCGCAAGCGGATCGGCCGCCACTCTGGCCACTTTCGCCGACGGCATCTACACCGCGCTGGTCACCACAGTGGCCGGTCTGGTCGTGGGTGTAGCCGCACTTTTCGCCTACAACTATCTGGTGGCACGTATCAACGCAGTCATGACCATGCTCGAGGGCAAGACCATGGAGTTCATGGACGTGCTCAACGAACCGGCAGCATAATTCCCCGACCGTCATGGCACTGAAAAGACAATTCGACATGTCGGCCACCTTCTCGATGGCTTCACTCACCGACGTGATCTTTCTGCTGCTGATCTTCTTCATGGTCACGAGCACTTTCGTGTTTCCCAACGCCCTTGAAGTGAATCTGCCTGAAAGCTCCGAAACCACGTCGCTGAAGCCCGTGGCCCGCATTTTCATCAATGCCGAGGGGCAGACCGCAACCATGTATGGCGAGGGAGCAGAGCTCCAGACGCTGCCCGAGGATCAGGAACTGGAAACATTCATGACCGTGATCGCGCAGCAGGAAGGAGAAGAGGCGTTCGTGGCCCTGTTTGCCGACGAGACCGTGCCCTATGGCCGCATCGTCGAGGTGCTCAATCTCGGCCGTAACATCGGCGTGAAAGTGGTGCTCGCCACCGCCGCGCCCTCCAAAGGCTCCTGACCGGCACCATGAGCGTCAGACAAGATCCCAATGCGGCCAAAGACCGCATCATAGCCGCCCTGGCCACCCTGCTGATCTGCGCAGTCATAATCGTCATGCTATGTATTCTGTCCATCAGCATCACCGGCTCCAGAGTCCTTGTGCCCGAAGAGGAGGAAAAGGAAATCCTCTTCACTGAAGTCGAGATGAAGCAGATCCCGTTCAAGCCGATAAAGTCAGCCAACAACCGCCCCGCGGCCTCAGCTGCCGCCGAAGTCAGCGGCACGACCGACCACGACAGCGGCTCGGGCGAGGAATCGGCTCAGCTCGTTTCTGCCCCCGACCCACAGCCGGCCAAGCAGGAGAAGCCCAAGGAAGAGGAGCCGAAGCCCGTGGCCAAACCCGAACCGAAACCGGATCCGCAGGCCGAAGCCGCTGCCCGCATACGCGCCCGCGTGGGCAAATCAAACCTGACCAAATCTGACGAAGGCTCCGGCCAGGCCGACAAGGGCAACGCTCCCGTAGGCCAGTCGACCAGCAGCAACGCCGACGGGCTCGGCATGGACGGCCGCCAGCGGCTCAATGCGCCCAAGCCCTCCATCACCAACGCCACCGGCAAAGTCACCGTGAGCATCACAGTCAACTCTGCGGGCCACGTGACCAACGCCACCGTGACCGGCACCTCCGGCTTCGGTTCACGCGAACATGAGGTGCGCGAAGCTTGCCTGTCGGCCTCACGCCAGCTCCTCTACTCCCCCGACTCCAACAAGCCGTCGCAACGCGGCACCATCATCTGGCACATCAAATAGATCTCTTTTCAGCCACATCGCAACAAATATTTCGGTTTAAATGTTGCTAATATAGGAAACTTCGGTTAACTTTGCATTCGGCAATAAGAATCGCTATGGCTGATAGATTTGATGAAATAGGAACTCTTTTTCTCCAGCGCAGAAAAGAGCTTGGTCTTACTCAAGAGCAGTTGGGCGAGAAGGTCGGCGTGACCAAATCCGAGATTTCCAAAATTGAGAACGGAAGGAGCATTACCTTCTCCACCATTAATAAACTGTCGGAAGCATTGGGGGTGTCTGCCCAGGTTGAGCTAAAACCGACGGGCTCTGTTTCATCGGATATGATTCATTATATAGTGATGAGCCTCGGCTTGTTTGCCCGCAAATATAAGCTGACGAAAAAGGAGGCGTGCAATTATCTGTCGCGGTTCAAGGGACTTGACTTTTCAATCCGCAACTATGAGGCGGAACATCAGCTCTCACTTCAAGAGTGTGTAGAGGATA
>CAZKRV010000144.1:0-3439 GCA_964555345.1 uncultured Bacteroides sp. | reverse complement strand
CCTTGTCGGAAAAGGTCTACAAAACCACCCGTAAGCCTATGGCACCCGATATGCCGCTGGCTATACTCACCGACGGAGGCTCGGCATCAAGTGCCGAGATAGTGGCCGGAGCGCTGCAAGACCTTGACCGCGCTGTCATCGTGGGCGAACGCTCATTTGGCAAAGGACTGGTGCAGACCTCGCGCAACCTGCCCTACGATGGACTGCTGAAACTGACAGTGGCAAAATACTACATCCCTTCAGGCCGTCTGATCCAGGCGATAGACTATTCCCACCGCAATGAAGATGGCTCGGTGGCCCGCACCCCCGACAGCCTCACCACGGCCTACACGACCCTGCACGGACGCACCGTGCGCGATGGTGGCGGCATCACCCCTGATGTGAAAGTGGATCAGATCAAAGCCAATCGGCTTCTCTACAACATACGCCGCGGCAACTACGACTTTGACTTCGCCACCAGCTTCGCCGCACAGAATCCCTCGATAGCACCGGCCGGAGAGTTCGTGATCACAGACTCAATATTTGCTGACTTCAAGCGATCGATTGATCCGGAGAAGTTCAGCTACGACCGCGTGAGCGATTCACTGCTCAAGTCCCTGCGCGAGGCTGCGCAGACCGAAGGCTACATGACTCCGGAGGTGGAAAAGCAGATCAACACACTTGACTCCCTGCTGCATCATGATCTGAACCATGACCTTGATCTCAACCGCGAGGACATAGAGATGTTTTTGAGCGATGCCATCGTGCGCCGATACTACTATCAGGAGGGAGCCGCGGCCAACTCCATGCGCTATAACCGAACGCTCCGCGAGGCCATCGATCTACTCTCCGACAGCAAGCGCTACCGCTCCATACTTAACCTGCCGGAACACAAATGACCTTACAGGAACTGATTCCATCACTCTCGGCCGGAGCACGCCGCAAGGCCCTCGCTTCGGCCGCGTCACTCCGGCGCTCGTCGGTGACCGGCGCGGCCGGCTCATCGGCCCCGCTGATGCTGTCACTGCTCCCTGACGTGAAGCCGATAGTGATTGTGGCCGACTCGCTCGACGATGCTGGCTATCTGTATCACGACCTCTGCCGCCTCTGCGGCGAGCAGGCAATAGCCATGCTCCCATCGGGCTACAAACGCCATATCAAATACGGCCAGCAAGATCCGCCGCAACAAATACTGCGCACCGAAGCCATGAACCGCCTCTATGCCGGCGGCTCCGCATCGTCACTCCGCTTTCTGGTCACTTATCCCGATGCCCTGGCAGAGCGCGTGGCCTCACCCAAAACAGTGGCTGACCACTCGATCCGCATATCCACAGGCTCCGAGATCGACCTTATAGAAATACAGAAGTGGCTGCGTGAGAATCTGTTTACGGAACAGGACTATGTCTATGAGCCGGGCCAGTTCGCCGTGCGCGGCTCGATCCTTGACGTCTACAGCTACTCCAACGAACTCCCATATCGCATCGACCTTTTCGGCGACGAAGTGGATTCCATTCGCGAGTTCAATGTTGAGACCCAGTTATCGGAGCGTAAGTTTGATACCATTGACGTGGCCTCCAACGTGGCCTCGCACTCACATGGTGCGTCACTGCTCGAATTTCTTGATCCTGACACGTTGATATGCGTGCGCGACGATGCGCGCGCAGTCACTTCGCGCATAGCAGCCATAGCTGCTGAAAACTTCAGTGAGTCGGCGGCCATAGCCTCGGAGGGCGACTCCACAGCCATGACTCACGTAGTTGACCCCGATGACTTCACTACACGATTCGACCGCTTCCGGCGCCTGACCTTCACAGCCGGACAAAGCGCCGCGCCCGATGCGGAAGCCACCGTTGATATGCAATGCTCGCCGCAAGGCATCTATCACAAGAACTTCGAGTTGATCTCCGATGACTTCATGCGCCTGCAGTCAGAAGGCTATCGTCTCTGCATACTCTCCGACAGCACAAAGCAGCAGGAGCGTCTGAAAGACATATTCGCCGAACGCGGTGACAACATCTCGTTTACCCCGGTCGACGCAACTCTCCATGAGGGATTCACCGATCACCTCAGCAAGGTGTGCGTATTCACCGATCACCAGATATTTGACCGTTTCCACAAATATAATCTCAAGAGTGAACGCGCCCGCTCGGGCAAGCTCGCCCTGTCGCTCAAAGAACTGTCATCTATCGAACCGGGCGACTACATAGTCCACTCTGACCACGGCGTGGGCCGCTTCGCCGGATTGGTGCGTTCGGCAGGCATCAATGGCCGTATGCAGGAGATGATCAAGCTCACCTATCTCAACGGTGACACCATCTTCGTATCGCTCCACTCGCTTCACAAACTCAGCAAATATCGTGGCAAGGAAGGTGTGGAGCCGCGAATCAACAAGCTCGGCACCGGCGCCTGGAACAAGATGAAGGAGCGCACCAAGTCGAAGCTCAAGGACATAGCGCGCGACCTCATCTCACTCTACTCACGCCGGCGCCAGGAGCAAGGCTTCAGTTTCTCGCCAGACAGCTATATGCAGCATGAATTGGAGGCCTCGTTCATCTATGAGGACACTCCCGACCAGCTCACCGCAACAAAGGCCGTAAAGGCCGACATGGAATCACCACGCCCCATGGACAGGCTGATCTGCGGCGATGTGGGCTTCGGCAAGACTGAGATCGCCATACGTGCAGCTTTCAAGGCTGCGGCCGACGGCAAACAGACCGCCGTATTGGTACCCACCACAGTGCTGGCTTATCAGCACTTCAACACTTTCCGCGAACGACTGAAAGATTTTCCTGTCAGGGTAGACTACCTGAGCCGCGCCCGCACACCGAAGCAAGTCAAGGAGATACTGGCCGATCTGGCTGCTGGCAAGATCGACATCATAGTCGGCACCCACAAACTGATCGGCAAGTCCGTGAAGTTCAAGGATCTGGGCTTGCTTGTGGTCGATGAAGAGCAAAAATTCGGGGTTGCCGTCAAAGAGAAGCTCAAGGAATTGAAAGTCAACGTAGACACGCTGACCATGAGCGCCACCCCAATACCGCGCACCCTACAGTTCTCGCTGATGGGCGCACGCGACCTCAGCGCCATCACCACACCGCCGCCAAACCGCTATCCGATCCTCACCAACGTCTGCTCCATGACCGACGACCTGCTCGCCGAAGCCATCAACTTCGAGTTGAGCCGCGGTGGCCAGGTGTTCATAATCAACAACCGGATCGAAGGGCTCTTTGACCTCGAAAACATGGTGCGCCGACTCGTGCCTGACGCACGCACCGTGGTGGGCCACGGCCAGATGCCACCCGAGAAACTCGAGAAAGCGATCATCGACTTTGCCGCCCACGACTATGACGTGCTGCTTGCCACAACCATCGTAGAGAGCGGCATTGATATGCCGAACGTCAACACCATCATCATCTACAACGCACAGAACTTCGGACTGAGCGAACTGCATCAGCTCCGC
>CAZKRV010000143.1:0-3573 GCA_964555345.1 uncultured Bacteroides sp. | reverse complement strand
AGGCTGTCAACGCCGGCGGTGTGGCCACTTCCGGCCTGGAAATGAGCCAGAACGCCATGCACCTGCAGTGGAGCGAAGCTGAAGTGGACGAAAAGCTGCACTACATCATGGACTCGATCCACGAACAGTGCATCAAGTACGGCACCGAACCCGACGGCTACATCAACTACATGAAGGGCGCTAACATCGCCGGCTTCATGAAGGTGGCCAACGCCATGATGGGCCAGGGCATCATCTGATCCTGAACTGAATCCGACACAAGAGTTTGAAGCCGAGACACCTGCTCCGGCTTCAGACTCTTGATCTTTTTATAATGACACCGATATATGATCGACACTCATACACATCTGTATCTCGAGGACTATGAGCCTGACAAGTGCGAGGCGGTGGACCGCGCTGTGGAGGCCGGAGTGGAGCTGATGGTGCTCCCCGGCGTCGATGCCGGATCAATACCGCTGATAGCCGACCTGCACCGCCTCCGCCCGGAGGTCACCGCGCCATGCGCCGGACTGCACCCGACCGAAGTCAAGGAAGACTGGCGTGAACACCTCGCCGCAGTGGAGTCGGAATTGCGCTCACGTCCCCTACCCTACGTGGCCGTCGGCGAAGCCGGACTCGACCTGTATTGGGACAAGACCAATCTCCCCGCGCAGCTCGAAGCTCTTGAAGCTCAGCTCGATCTGGCCGACTCGCTCAACCTGCCGCTGATCATACACTGCCGCGAAGCGCTTGACCCGATGCTCGACGTGATGGAGGGCCGGCGCGGACGGTTGCCGAGAGCGGTGTTTCACAGCTTCGGAGGATCGGCCGACGATCTCAGCCGCATACGCCGGCTCATGCCGGAAGCCATGTTCGGCATCAACGGGATAGTGACGTTCAAGAATTCCGGAGTTCGCGACGTGCTTCCCGTCATAGGGCTGAATCACATCGTGCTGGAGACTGACGCGCCATGGCTCGCTCCGGTGCCTATGCGCGGCAAGCGCAACGAAAGCGCATACATGGTGCACACGGCTCGCCACATAGCTGACCATATGAAGCTGGACGTGGAGCTGCTCGATGCCATCACCACGGCCAATGCCCGCGAACTATTCCGTATCGATCAGCAGAAGTGAGTCACGCGGCGTGCTCACCGCAAGTATGAGCCTGCGCCCTCCCGCCCGGCGCACCATCTCGGCCGAGGCCGCCGGACGCATCAGCATGGCGGCGGTGGCCAGAGCATCGGCCTCCATGGCCGTAGGGGCCACGACGGTGGCGCTGAGCACCACGGTGTCGCCCCCCGCGCAGTCAAGTGCCATAGGGCGCCCGGTGCGGGGATTGATGGTGTGGGCTACCTTGCGCCCCTTGTCGGTAAGGCGGAAGTTACGGTAGTCGCCCGACGTGGCTATGCCGCAGTCAGTCACATTGATTGAAAGCATGCGGGAGTGAACGATGGAGTCGGAGTACTCGGTCGGAGCATCGACCATGACGCACCAAAGTGAATCACGCGGCGAGAGGCCGGCCACACACAATTCGCCGCCGATCTCTATCAGGAAATCCGAGCAGCCATTACGGCGGAACATACGCCCCACGGCATCGCAACCGTAGCCCTTGGTTATGGCGCTGAAATTAAATTCCGTCAGGGGATGTTTTTTGATCATGCGCCCATGCTCTATACGGCAGGAGTCGATCCCGACCAGAGCCATGATCGAATCAAGCGATGCATCTGAGCAGTCGGCATAGCCGAAGCCCCAGTAATTGACCAACGGAGCCACCGTCGGGTCAAACATGCCACCGGAAAGACGATTGATGCGCACCGACGCGCGAAATATGCTGTCGATCATAGGGTCGACCTCCTGCTCCTCACCGCGGTTGATGCGTGAAATCAGCGACTGAGACTGAAAGGGCGACAATGACATCTCGACCCGTTGAAGCTCGACCATGATGGAGTCATCAAGTTGGCGATCACTACGGTAGGTGATATTATACAGGGTATGCCACACACTGCCGGAGACCTTGTGCCACTCGCTCCTATCCGGCGAAGAACAGGCTGACAGAATTGCCAACAAAGATAAAAAAACAATAAATTTCCTCATATCGTGGTGCAAATCTAAGGAAAAATTCCGACATTTGGCCAACTGAAAATTAAATTTACGCCTATGAATTACCTCTTTCTCGCACCTGGCTTCGAGGAAATCGAAGCGGTGACCCCAATCGACGTGATGCGTCGCGCGGGCATGAAAGTTACGGTAGTGTCGGTTACTCCCGGCACCACCGCAGTAACCGGAACCAACGGAGTGCCCTACGTGGCCGACACCGACATCGACTCCATTGATGCCTCCGACGCCGAGTGGCTCGTGCTCCCCGGCGGCCTCCCCGGCGCCACCAATCTTTATGAATGTGCCCCGCTGGCGGCAATGCTCCGCGCCCATGCTTCGGCCGGAGGACGCATAGCCGCCATATGCGCCGCCCCCGCAGTGGTGCTCGGTCAGCTCGGACTGCTCAAAGGCCACAAGGCCACGTGCTATCCCGGCTGCGAACCTATGTGTGAAGGCGCCGTGATGGAGAAGAAGCCGGTGGTGATCGACGGCAACCTCGTGACTGGCTGGGGCCCCGCCGCCGCCCTCCCCTGGTCATACGCCATCGTGAGCGAAGCCCTCGGCAAGGAAACAGCTGACGCTCTGCGCGAAGGAATGATGTTTAACGCCACCTACAATGGCAGATAACTATAAATAAAACCAAAATTAAGATAAATAGCGTCAAACTTTTGGTCACAGCCAGAAAAATGACTAACTTTGGGGACATAAACAAATCTTACCTATAAAATAACATAACCACGCATGAAAACTGAACAGAATGAATGCTCCAAGGCAATGGAGCAGAAGATCAAAGAAGAATTTGCAACCCGTTTCGGCGGCGAAGGCATCATGTACGCATCGGCCGGCCGAATCAATCTGATCGGAGAACACACTGACTACAACGGTGGCTTCGTATTTCCCGGTGCCATCGACAAGGTGATCATGGCTGAGATCCGCCCCAACGGCACTGACCGTGTGCGCGTTTACTCAATCGACATCAACGAAACAGCTGAATTCGGACTCAACGAAGAAGATGCCCCCAAGGAACAGTGGGCACGCTATATTTTCGGCGTATGTCGCGAAGTGATCAAGCGCGGCGGCATCGTCAAGGGCTTCGACGCTGTATTTGCAGGCAACGTGCCTCTGGGCGCAGGCCTCAGCTCGTCGGCCGCATTGGAAAGCTGCTTCGCCTATGCCATGAACGACCTCTTCAACGACAATAAGATCGACAAATTCGAGCTCGCCAAGATCGGCCAGAGCACCGAACACAACTACTGCGGCGTGAACTGCGGCATCATGGACCAGTTTGCATCGGTATTCGGCAAAAAGGACTGCCTGATGCGCCTCGACTGCCGTTCGCTCGAATTCGAATATTTCCCCTTCAAACTTGACGGCTATACCCTCGTGCTCGTTGACTCCCGCGTAAAACACGAACTCGTTGACTCTCCCTACAACAAACGCCGCCAGAGCTGCGAACGCGTGGCTGAAAAGCTCGGCATCGAAACCCTGCGCGACGCCA
>CAZKRV010000142.1:0-3622 GCA_964555345.1 uncultured Bacteroides sp. | reverse complement strand
AGAACGGATTGAGTTTTTTGAGCATACGCAGGGTGCGGAGCACTCCGGCAATGTTGGTGGCATGGCTGATGGTGCCGCGGCCGCTGAAGGGCGGGTTGGCATCATAGAGCTGTGACAGCGAGCCGATGCAGCCGTTGCTCATTTCGTCTTCGTAGCCTATGAGCATACGGTCGATATAGCTAACGCCGCTCAGGCCGAACACGCGGATATAGGCATCGGCATAGAAGCTGATCAGCCAGGGGCGTGCCGGGCCGTTGTGCATGGCCAGTTCGCGCTCTTCGGGCGACCCTACATAGAACGGACGGTAGCCGAAGCTCTTGGGCGAGAGTGTGCGCAGACCCTTCGGGGTGAGTAGTTCGCGCGTCACCACGTCAAGCACTCCCTTGCGCTGACGGCGGTCAAGCGGAGAGTAATCCAGGCCGATGGCTATGGCCATGTTGGGACGCACGGAGGGGTCGGCATATGTGCCGTTGACATAGTCGTAGAGATAGCCGTAGTCGTTGAGGAACGTGTCGATAAACGGCTGCTTCATCTTCTCGGCCTGAGCTATCCAGCGCTGGCGCGTAGGCTCCAGGTCGGCATTGCCCTCGAGCAGCGAGGCACCGAAGAGCAGGCCGTTATACATCAGCGCGTTGTTTTCGACCAGATAGCCTGTGCGGGGATTCACGGGCTTGCCGGCCACCTGACTATACATCCACGATGCGGCCTGTGTCTCTCCGTTGGAGCTGATCAGACCGGTGGTTTCGTCAACGAAGATATTGGGGTGCTTGCCCGCCAGGATATAGTCGAGTACTCTGGTGGTGAATTCCGTGTAGCGCTCGCGGGCCTGAGGCATGCCCACGGCCTTGGCATACTGCTGTATGCTCCACAGTGCCCACATCGGTATGTCTGGCTGCTCTATGCCGAGGATCACGCGATCGGTCTCGCCCGTGTCCATGAAGCGCTCTAAGGCGCGGTTGGCGGTGGCGGTGATCGCCTCGAAGTCATGCGGGTGATCTATCGCCAGAGTGTTGCCGGGCAACGACATGTAAGTGTTGCGCGCCAGCACTTTGCCCCAGGGATAGCCGGAGAGCATATATTCCTTGTCACCCTCTTTGATATAGAATTGCTTTGCTGCGTTCTTCAGGCAGTTATAAAAAGAGCTACGGGGAGTGCGCACCGAAATCTCATGCTCATACATCTTGGCGAGCTGTCGGGGATTGACTTCGCTCAGGCCGGCCGAGAAGATTATGCTCTCCCCTTTCTTGATGGGCACTGAGAAGTAGCCGGGCACCCAGAGGTCTTCGGTGTAGGGCACTCCGCGCTCCATGTCTTTCACATATTCGATGCCATTGTACCAGTGCGGATCATATACCCATTCCGGCTTGCGGTTAAACTGCATGTACATTCGCGGATAGCCGGGATATAGGCAGCAGCTCACGCCGTTCTTGCACTCGGGGCAGTCGCCGTTGAGCGCGCCGTTTTCCTGCACCAGCGAGTTCACTTCGCGGAATGCCAGGAAGGGACGGAACTGCAGTGTGGTGGCCGAATGAGCTTCGACCAGAGTGTAGCGGATCAGTATGCGGTTTTCGTCGGTGATGAATATCTTCTCCTTGGTCAGCACCACGCCGCCGACGCGATATGTGGTGCGGGGCACGCTTTCGCAGTCAAATTCGCGGATATACTTGTGGCCTTTGGGATTATAGACTCCACCGCTGTAGCGGTGCAAACCGAGGTTGAACGGAGCGCCGTGCTGGATCACGGTTTCGTCGAGCGATGACAGCATCACATAACTTCCTGTGGGATCCAGCTCCGGGATCGGAACCACAAGCAGACCGTGCTGTTTGCGCGTGTTGCAGTCAACCACCGTAGTGCAGTGATAAGCACCCATCTGATTCGTGCGCAGCATCTCTTTTGCGAGGCTTTGCTCAAGATTGATCATCAGGCTCTTATCAAATTTTAAGTAGCTCATATATGGTTATGTTGTGTTGTTTTTAATGTCTGTTACGGGGTAAGTTACCTGATCAGACCACGAAAGTAACGAAATTTCGTGTCACGACCAAACAACCTGCTGCAAAACATAAAATTTGCCTCTAAGGTTCACACGCAATCCCTAAAAAATCTTATCGTGTGAGGGTCAGCAGGTAACGGGAGGAGACGGAGGTGGCTCCGATGATGCGGCGAGTGGAGCTTTCGCGCGCCTTGAGGCGGCGGCGAAGCTCGTCGGCACTCATAGGGAAGTTCTTTACCGCCACGGAGCCTTCTGCTCCCTCGCGCCCGATTCGTTTCAGGGCCGAGGAACTGAATGGCTCGACGCTCTCCAACCTATAAACCTCGCCCGGAAAATGTAGGGCTTCAGCTTCGGAGAGCATATAGAGGTGGGTGGTCGGGTGAAGCCTGGCACCCGGAATGAGGTTGTAGGCTCCCGCCTTCATCACCGCGGGCCATGGCTCGCCGATCAGCATTCCCGCCTCCGGTTCCGCAAGCCGCATTGGAGCCGATGCGTTGTCGGCTCGCCTGAATGAAAATTCCGGCTCACCCATGGTCACGGCGCTGACTGGCGGATCAGCTTCGGCAGGGAAGGTGAAATCGAAGTCAAGCACCAGTTCCTTGCACTCGCTGCGCGTGCCGGTGATGATCACCCGTTGTGGTGTCAGCCCCTCGTCGCGCAGCAGTGTGGTCAGGTCGAGCATGGGCGATGCTTTGACTATCAGTCTGTCAGCGTGAAGTTTGATCTCCGGCATAAGCTCCACCACGTCAGGACGGCAGTCGTGGAGTCCGTATAGACGCCGCCCAGAGTCCCCGCGCCGCGCCGGGTCTATGAAGGCCACGTCGAAGTGCGCGTCGGGATGCCCGCGCAGCCACTCCGCGCAGTCGCCGCAGATGCCGGTCACGTTGGTCAGTCTGA
This sequence comes from uncultured Bacteroides sp., assembly GCA_964555345.1. GTDB lineage: Bacteria > Bacteroidota > Bacteroidia > Bacteroidales > Muribaculaceae > UBA3263. Next base: position 735 of record CAZKRV010000142.1, on the reverse strand, counting down.
GTGCCGCCGCATTAGGCTCTATCGCGGCGGCCACAGCCGGATCCATGTCAATGGCGGTGACTGCCGAGGCGCGCCGCGCGCAGTGAAATGCATCTATCCCCAGTCCGCAGGTCAGGTCTATCACCGTGGCACCCTCAGGAATCAGTGACGCGTGAAATTCCGCCACCGCGTCAGAGGTGCACTGCTCGGCACTCAGTGCCGTGGGGAAGCGGAAACCGCTACATAGCAATGTCGCCGCGAGCTTCTGCGAAGCCCGGCGGCGACATTCGTCTTGTAATATTCTATCCATTGCCTCCGGATCACCGGCGGCGCGCAGTCGGCGCGCGGCGGCATCGTCGGCAATTCGGTGGCGTTTCAATTGCGCGGATTATTTGATCAGGTACTGCGACGAGATCGACTCGTTTTCGTGTACGCGGCGGATCGTGTCGGCAAAGAGATGTGCCACGGTCAGGATGGTGGCCTTCTTGCAGTCCTTCTGGAAGGGAATCGAGTTGGTGAAGATCATCTCGGTGAGTCCACAGTTGTCAATGCGTTCCGAAGCGGGGTCGCTCATGATGGCGTGAGAGCAGAGCGCGCGCACGCTCTTCGCACCGTTTTCCATCATCAGGTCAGCTGCCTTTGTTATGGTGCCGGCGGTGTCGACCATGTCGTCGACGATGATCACGTTCTTGTCTTTCACGTCGCCGATCACGGTCATTTTGGCCACCACGTTGGCCTTGGCGCGCTGCTTGTGGC
>CAZKRV010000141.1:0-3654 GCA_964555345.1 uncultured Bacteroides sp. | reverse complement strand
TCAACGGCAAGCTCACCGGCATGTCGATGCGTGTCCCCACCCTCGACGTTTCCGTTGTTGACCTCACCGTAAACCTGGCCAAGCCCGCCACCTACGCTGAAATCTGCGCTGCCATGAAGGAAGCCTCCGAAGGCGAACTCAAGGGTATCCTCGGCTACACCGAAGACGCAGTGGTTTCGTCTGACTTCCTCGGCGACACCCGCACCTCCATCTTCGACGCCAAGGCCGGTATCGCTCTGACCGACACCTTCGTTAAGGTTGTCAGCTGGTATGACAATGAGATCGGCTACTCCAACAAGGTGCTCGACCTCATCGCTGTGATGAAGAAATACAACGGCTAATCAGCCCACGTTTTCACAGAATATACCTGAAAGGCTGCGCCACCGGCGCGGCCTTTCTTTTTATTTGCATCAAGCCGGAAAATGTCGTAACTTTGTGACCTCAACACTTATACAAGCCACTTCATGAAGAATTTACGATTCTATGCCATGACGGCATCACTGATGCTGACGGCAGCCGCAGCTCAGGCCCGCATAGAGCACCTGCTCCCGCGGGCGCAGCAGGTAGAACCTGCCGCCGGCACCTTTACCACAGGAGGAAAAGCATCGCTCACCGATCCCACCGACTGCGAACTGCTGGCCTGGTTTACCGACAGCATCGGCACCGCAGGCAAACCGGTCACCGTGACTCTGGTCGACGGAATAGCCGGAGCCTACGACTATCAACTCGCCGGATACGATAATGAAGCATATCGACTGACCGTGACTCCCGAACGGATCACTGTCGAGGCCGTGGCACCAATCGGTGTGATACGTGCCACCCAGACCCTCATGCAGCTGGCTGAAGACTCCGATGGCGCGATTGAGGCTGTGACCATCACCGACTGGCCGGCCTTCAAGCTGCGTGGATTCATGCACGACGTGGGCCGCTCGTTTATCACCGCCGACGAACTGATCCACGAGATTGAGCTGATGAGCCGCTTCAAAGTCAACACATTTCACTGGCACCTGACCGAAAACCAGGCCTGGCGCTTCGAAGTCAAGGCCTATCCGCAACTCACATCGGCAGCCTCGATGACCCGCTTTCCCGGACAATATTACACGCAAGACGACTGCCGCCGCGTGATGGCCGCCGCACGCCGACACGGCATCACCGTGATCCCCGAAATAGATATGCCGGGACACTCCGAGGCCTTCGTGCGAGCCATGGGCTTTGACATGCAGACCACGCAGGGCAAGGAAGTGCTCAAGACCGTGCTTGAAGAGGTGGCCGACGTTTTTGCCGATGCACCCTATATCCACATTGGCGCCGACGAAAAGGCCATCACCGACTCCTCGTTCCTCCCCACCATGACTGCAAAGGTGCACTCACTCGGCAAGAAAGCAGTGTGCTGGAACCCGATCAGCGGAGTCTCCATCTCAACCGACACCGGCTTCGACATGACCCAGATGTGGAGCACCGCAGGCAAGAAAGTGGCCGGCCTGCCCAACATCGACTGCCGATATAACTACACAAACCACTTCGACGTATTTGCTGACCCCGTAGGCATCTACAAAAGCTCGATCTACTACGTTGAACGGGGCAATCCGGAAGTGGCCGGCACCATATCATGCCCATGGAATGACCGCAAAACTCCTACTCAGGAAGATATAATCAAAAGCAACAACATCTACGTCAACACTTTGGCCTCGGCCGAGCGGGCATGGATCGGCGGAGGGCGGCAATACATCGAGCAGGGCGGCACGACGCTGCCCAACTCCGGAGCCGAATTCGAAGAATTCGCGGACTGGGAACGCCGCTTCCTCTTCCACAAAGACCATTCGCTCAAGGGTGAACCTATCCCATACGTGAAGCAGACCAACGTGCGCTGGATGATCACCGACCCCTTCCCCAACGGCGGCAACGCCTCTAAGGTGTTCCCTCCCGAAACTGATGACACCAACGAATCCTACGTCTACAACGGCACCACCTACGGCACCCGCATGGCCACCGGCGCCGGAATCTACCTGCGCCATACCTGGGGACAGACCATACCCACATTTTATGGCCGCGACTACTCCACCGGCAACACCGCCTATGCCTACACCTATATCTATAGTCCGGAGGAGTGCACGGCCGGAGCGCTGATAGAGTTCCAGAACTATGGCCGATCGGAAAAAGACACCGCACCCGATGCCGGCAAGTGGGACCGCAAAGGCTCGCGCCTGTGGCTCAATGACGAAGAGCTGCTCCCCGACGGGCCATGGACCAATTCAGGCAAGACAATTACCAACGAAGTGGACCTCGGCAACGAGAACCTGACCGCACGCGCGCCGAAGCAAATCAAACTGCGTCAGGGTTGGAACAAAGTACTGATCAAGCTCCCCTATGTGGCCGCCGATGGCGTGCGCCTCAACAAGTGGCTCTTTACTTTCGTAGTAACCGACACCGAAGGCCGCAACGCCCTCCCCGGGCTGATCTATTCCCCAACGAAGTCGATGAATCCCGATGCCGAGTTGCTCCCTTCCGTAATAGCGGAAATAACTTCGTGGCTTGACGCCAACTTCGCCGACCTGCCCGGCTACTATGCCTCCACAACCGAAGTTGATCTTCTGCGGGCACTGATCGCCTCCGACCTGGAATTGCTGACGCTAAGCGACCTGTCGGCTGCATTTGAAGCAGCCAAAGCATCGACCGCACAGGCAGGCATCAACCAACCCAAGGCAGACACATATTACTATATGTCCACTCCTCTGCGCGACAACCGCTACCTCGCATCATCAGGCGTTGGCGCAGGATTGACCGGCCAGGGCATCCGGTCAGAGTCGGCACAATGGATCTTCGAACAGCGCGCCGACGGACGGTTTGACCTGGTGAACCGCGCCGACGGCTCATATATCAATCCCGGATCGGCCAACAACACCCAGCTCCGCACCTCGGCGGCATGCCCGACAGCAGGCTGGGAAGTGAAAGCGGCCGACACCCCGGGCTATGCCATCATAACCTCCGGCACAGTCGAAATCAACCAGACCAATGCCGGACTCGGTTACAAGATCTACAACTGGGGCGACGGCACCAACATCACCGACACCGGCTGCAAATATCAATTTGCCGAAGCTGGATCAAGACCCAGCTCTACGCCGCACATCACCGCCACTGACGGCACATCGGTAAACGTGCAGACCGCAAAAGGCATGATCCGCATACAGGGCACCGACAGCACCGCCATGATCTACACCCCCGCAGGCTCGCTCATTGCAAGCGGCTCCGGCAATATCAGGGTCAGCTCCGGACCGGCCATCGTGGTGGTCGACGGACACTCATTCAAAGTCATCGTGCCCTGACGCATGCCCTTTGATTTCTCACCTTTAATCTTTTATCTCTCAACTTTATTGCATCTGAGCAGAAAATTTTGTATCTTTGCGGCCGATAGCGCTTTGCGCAATCAGCCAATCAATTAATTTATTAACCTCTAATTAACTAAATGTCAAACGATTTAAACAACTCGCCCGTTGCAGATTTCGACTGGGAAGCCTACGAAAAAGGTGAAAACCACGCCGGCAAATCGCGCGAGGAGCTGACCAAGACCTACGACGAATCTCTCGGCCAGGTCAAATCTCAGGAAGTAATCGAAGGTACCATCATCGCCCTCAACAAGCGTGAGGCTGTGGTTAA
>CAZKRV010000140.1:0-3679 GCA_964555345.1 uncultured Bacteroides sp. | reverse complement strand
TCAAGAAGTTTCATTGTCGGTGATTGATTATTGGTTATGTTATGATGTTTGTTTGTGTAGTCGTTAGCTTTTTCTCACGGCCAGTGCGTCGATGATGAAGTCGATGGTGGCCTGCATATGGGGCAGTGACGATGGAAGCGCTTCAGGATCGAATTTGTTTTTGGCTCCGATCAGCTCCCAGTCATTGCCGAGTACGAACACGGTCAGCAGCTGCGGCACGCGTGATGACTGTAAGGCATCGAATATGCCGTGTTCAACCCCTTGGCGCAATATCGAGTCCATGGTCTCCAGCACATAGTCCCTCACATAGGCGCGTATGCGGTTGTCGCGCTTTGAGTCCGATGAGAACAGCGACCGCAGCCACACTTCCGGTCTGTTGGCCGTGCGGCAGGCCAGGTCAATGCGGAATTCCAGCAGTCTGCGCAGCTTTTGCTCGGGCGAAGGAGCGGAGTCCACCACCATTTGCAGTTCGCGGCACACTTTCCGGCTTTCGCTCTGTATCACCGCCTCATATATCTCATGCTTTGTGCGGAAATATGTGTAGATAGTGCGCCGCCCCTTGTCCGAAGCAGTGGCTATGTCGCTCATGGTGGTGTTTTCCAGCCCGTTGCGGGAAAAGAGCTGGCGCGCCACGTCAATGAGCCTTTCGCGGGTTTTCGATGACAGTGAAGCGTTGGTCATTTATTTGCCTTTGACGGCTTTCATTATGAATTTTGGCAGGTCAGTATTGTCGTTCATGCCGCCGAAAAGTTCTGAGCCGGCACCTATGGCAAACACGGGTACCGGATTGCCGGAGTGATTGCCTGTGGTGAAACCGAAACCGGCCCGGCGGTTGACGATGTCAAACACTTCCTGCGCGAATTCGGGGAAATCGTTGTAGAGGGTATGGTTCACTGAGCCGTCGCGGGTGATGAAGGTCTTGGTGAATTTCTCTTTCAGTATCTCCTCGCGCTCGGCACTTACGGGTATTTTGTCCCAGAAACCGAGGTTTTCGGTCAGATAGGCTTTCATGTCCTCCCATGAGAAGGGAGTGTTCTCGCGCAGCATCTTCTGGCAGAGATTTCCGAAGGCGTCTTTCGATACTTTCTGGCAGTCGACATAGTCAGTATAGCAGTTATAGCCGGTAGATGCCTGGCCCACCGACAGACCGCCGGTTTCATGGTCGGCAGTGATGACGATGAGGGTTTCGTCGGGGTGCTGAAGATAGAAATCATAAGCGCGTTTCACCGCTTCGTCAAAGCAGATCACTTCCTTGACTATGGTGGCGCCGTCGTTGGAGTGTCCGGCCCAGTCGATGTTGCCGCCTTCGACCATCATGAAGAAGCGGTCGGGGGTGTGTTTCATCATGTGGGCGATGGCCACGTCGGTTACTGCGGGGAGAGTATTTTCATTGCCGCGGCAGTCTATGGCATGGCCTGTATGGCCTACCAGAGTGTCGGCATCGAGCAGCAGCACACGGTTAAATTTTGAGTTGCGTGCGCCGTCGAGCGAACGGGTCACTTCCATGCCGTTGGCGGCAAATTCTTCGTAGAGGCCGTTGTATTTGCCGTCAGTCCGGGTTCCGCGCAGGTTGCTGCCTGCAAGGAAGTCAACTTTTGAGCGGGCGGCGCTGAGTCCGATTTCATGAAACATGCCGCGTGCGGGCACGTGGGTATAGAAGGCTGCGGGGGTGGCATCGTCGGGTGCCACATTGGTCACCAGCGCTATGCCGTAACCCATGTCTTTCAGTTCGTCGGCTATCGAGTATACCGCCGTGGAGTCCGGTCCCATGCCGAGCATGTTGTTGCGCGTCTTGCAGCCAGACGAGAGGGCAGTGCCGGCGGCAGCTGAGTCGGTCACAGGGCTGGAGAATGAATAGGTGGTGCAGAGAGCCGAAACGGGGAACTGCATCATGGTCAGTGGCTCATCGTTCTTCAGCGTCATGCGGTTATATGTCTGCGCGGCCATCACCTGGCTGGGGCCCATACCGTCGCCGATCATGTAGAATATATATTTAGGAGCCTTGTCGGCGGCCATTGCCGTTGCGGCGCAGCCGAGTGTCAGGGCTGCTATAAGGGCTTTCAGATTCATGGCGGATTATTGCTTAAAAGTAAGGTTTGAGTTCTTCGGAAAGTCTGCTGAGGTCATCGACTCTCTTCACAATCTCACCGTCAACGATGATGAACGTGGTGGGCAGACTGTTCACGCTGTATTGGCCGAGGTGTGTGGTTGGAGCAGTCTCGGACTGATATACGGCCACCCACGGCAGATTGCGAGCTACGTTGCTCCAGAGGTGGGAATTGGTGTCGAACCCGACCTGATAGACCTCAAGTCCGCGCGGTGCGAAGTCGCCGTAGGCCGTGCCGATGGCGGCATTGAGCAGTCCCACGGATTCTTCCGTAAAGTCCATGAAGTTGAGCACAACGACTTTGTGGGCATCAACCACAGAGCTGAGGCTTTTTTCGGTTCCTTTCGGGTCAAGGAGAGAGATGTCGTAGTAGCCGATTTCGGGTGCATAGATCACTGAAGAGCCGTTGCTGTCGGTGGTGCGGCGTGCTTTTTCGGCTTTCATGTAGTCGGCCACAAGTGTGGCAGTGCGTGGATCGGCGGGGAGCAGGCCGTTAAATGAGTTGGCTACGGCGCGCAGCATCTTATAGTCGAGATCGTTGGTGACCGGATCAAGCAGTTTGCGGCCTCCTGCTTCCTTGCGGACCACATAGTAGGCGGCATGGCTTGCATAGTTGCCAGACAGAGTTTCGAGGAGCTCGCGCTTCAGCGCTGAGTCGGCGGCTGCCGTCATGTCGGGCTTGAAGTCGCGCCTGATAGTCTTTTCCACTTTGGCGAATAGATCAGCTCCGGGAGTGCCCTCCACGGTGAAGTCTGCAGAGTTGAACCGCAGGCTTTCGGTGCTATCGACCGGGAAGTAGGCGGTGGCATCGTCGAGGCGCAGGCGCATGATGGTGCTGTGGTTGGGACGCGGGGCTTCCATATGGAAGTTGCCGCTGCCCACGATAGAGTCGACCACATACCAGTGGCCGCCAACTGCGGGAGCCTCCACCAGGAGGGTGCCCCCAGTCGAGGGGAGTTCGCCGTCAAGCGACCAGGTGTCGCCTCCGCGGCCACATGATGCCGCCAGCAGAGCCAGCGCTCCTATATATAAATATGTGTGATTTGCTTTCATCGTCATTCCATGAGTTTGCGGTAACGGCGGCGGCGCGGTTCCTTGCCGTCGGGGGTATGGGCTTTTTTGTATTCCTCGTAGTCGGAATATGAACCTTCATAATACACGACCTCTCCGTCGCCCTCAAATGACAGTATGTGAGTGCAGATGCGGTCGAGGAACCAGCGGTCGTGGCTCACAACCACAGCACAGCCGGCAAATTGCTCCAGGCCTTCTTCGAGCGCGCGGAGGGTGTTGACGTCGATGTCGTTGGTCGGTTCGTCAAGCAGCAGCACGTTGCCTTCCTGCTTAAGGGCCATGGCCAGGTGCAGACGGTTGCGTTCGCCGCCCGACAGCACTCCGACTTTCTTCTCCTGGTCTGCACCGCTGAAGTTGAATTTTGAAAGATAGGCTCTGGCATTGACATCGCGACCTCCCATGCGGAAGCTCTCCACGCCCTGCGAGATCACTTCATATACTGATTTTTCGGGGAGCAGATCGTGGTGGGTCTGGTCTACGTAGGCTATCTTCACGGTTTCG
>CAZKRV010000139.1:0-3690 GCA_964555345.1 uncultured Bacteroides sp. | reverse complement strand
GCTGGCTGAGGCACACTGCCATTTTGCCGCTGCCGGGGCCGGGAGCGGTTACGATCACCAGCGGGCGCGAGGTTTCGATATAGTCGTTGCGGCCGAAACCATCTTCCGAGTCTATCAGAGCCACGTTGGTGGGATATCCGTCAATGGTGTAGTGTACGTAGGTGGTGATGCCCATGCGGTCCAGACGCTGGCGGAACGCGTCGGCACTGCTCTGGCCATTGTAGTGGGTGATGCACACGGAGCTGACCAGAAAACCGCGGTCGGTGAACTCCGAACGCAGGCGCAGCACGTCCATGTCGTAGGTGATACCCAAATCCTGACGTACTTTATTTTTCTCGATGTCGAGAGCGCTGATCACGATCACTATCTCCGCATGATCGGCCAATTGGCTCAGCATACGCAACTTGCTGTCAGGCTGAAAGCCTGGCAATACCCGGCTTGCGTGATGATCGTCAAACAGTTTTCCGCCCAGTTCCAGATACAGCTTGTCGCCGAAACGGGCTATTCTCTCCTTAATGTGCTCTGACTGAATCTTCAGATACTTGTCGTTGTCAAATCCGTGTTTCATAACAGTGTGCAAAGGTAATACTTTTTCCGAGAATATTTAGTAACTTTGCGGGTGATGAAAAGAATTGCTTTATTTTTGATAGTCCTGCTGACTGGATGGGTGGCGGGAAGATGCGGCGGGAGAGTGACGGTCGCGTCGTATAATTTGCGTTATGCGAACCATTCTGACTCGGTGAGAGGGGACGGATGGGGGAAGCGATGCCCGCATGTGGTCGCTCTGTGTCGCCTCGGAGGGTTCGATATTTTCGGAACTCAGGAGGGGTTATATCCTCAGTTACAGGACCTTAAAAGTGCATTGCCCGGGTTCGATTATATAGGTATCGGACGTGAGGATGGGAAGCGGAAAGGTGAACATTCGGCAATATTTTACCGGACAGACAGGTTTGAGCTGCTTGACCACGGAAATTTCTGGCTGGCGCAAGATGCTGATAATCCGACACTTGGGTGGGACGCGGCATGTGTGCGAATATGCACATGGGGGCGTTTCCGAGACCGTCAGAGCGGGTTTGAATTTGTGTTTTATAACCTCCATATGGACCATGTGGGGGAGGTGGCGCGGGCTGAAAGTGCACGCCTTATTCTCAAGCGTATCAGTGAATTACCTGAGGGATGTCCGGTCATATTGACAGGCGATTTCAACGTGGACCAGCACAGTGAGTCGTACCGCCTTTTAGAGTGTTCTACTGTTCTAGAGGACTCATACACCGTGGCGGATTTTGCGTATGCTCCGTGCGGCACGTTCAATGATTATAAAACGGGTGAGTATAATGACAGCCGGATAGATCACATTTTTCTTACGCCCGATGTCTTCAAGGTGGAAAATTATGGGATCATGACCAACACCTATCGTGACGAGAAAGGGGCGCGGAATCCGTCAGACCATTATCCGGTGGTGGTGCGCCTCGCATTCTGAGACGGTGCGGTCGACCAGAAGGTGGCGGGTGGCCATGCCGGTGATGCCGGTCATGTCGTGACTCACCAATATGATGGTGGAGTGGGAGGCCATGTGTGCGATGAGGTCGAGGGTGCGTTGCTCAAATTCCTTGTCAAGGTAACTGAGCGGTTCGTCCATGATCAGGAGGTCGGGACAGGATATGATGGCGCGTCCGAGCAGGGTGCGCTGGAGCTGTCCGCCGGAGATGGCTCCGATGGGGCTTTTGGCGTGTGATTCCAGGCCGATGAGGTGTAGCACTTCGTCGACTCTGCGGAGGCGTTCGGCTTTGTCGAGGCCCTTGACGGCGAGCAGGCCGGACGAAATCACTTCGCTGACCGAGATTGGAAACATGGCGTCGATACGGTTTTTCTGCGGCAGGTAACCTACGGTGCCGAGAGCGGGCAGGTAGGTGACTGTGCCCTCTGTGGGTTGCAGAAGCCGGAGTATGATGCGCAGCAGTGTGGTCTTGCCGCCGCCGTTGGGTCCGGTCACGGCAATGAAGTCGCCGCGGCGCACCGTGAGGTCCACTCCGGAGAGGACGGTGCGGGCGGGACGCGTCATGCCCACTCCGCGCAGTTCAATCAGCGGTTCCGGCGATTGCGCGTGCGATGTTGATGAGTTGGGTATCGAAGTCATAGTCAAGCGGGGAAAATTCGGCTACTCTCACGGAGTCTCTGAGGCCGGCCACGAGAGCATCGGCCTGATTGCGGTCAAAGTCGCGTTGGAGCAGGAACACTTTGGCACCTGAGGTGCCGGCGGCGGAGAGCAGTCGCTTCATGTCGGCCACCGAGGGTTCGCGTCCTTCGGCTCCGAGCGAGAGCTGGTGCAGGCCGTAGTCGCGTGCGAAGTATGACAGGGAGGGGTGCCAGACAATGAAGGTCGTGGCGCTGTCGGCCGATAGGGTTGCGGTGATGAGTGAGTCGAGTGAGTCGAGCCGCCGGGTGAGCGCGGCGAAGTTACCGGTGTATTCCTCGGAGTGGTCCGGGTCTATCACTGTCATGGCGCGGAGCATATTGGCGGCCATGATGCGGGCGTTTTTCGCCGATGTCCATGTGTGGGGGTCGACGCTTCCGTGGGCGTGGCGGCCACCGTCATGTTGGTGGTCTGTGCGGATCAGTTCGATTGAGTCGGAAACTGTGAATACCTGCATGTCGGGATTGTTGGCCGTGACTTTTTCGAGTATGGCGTTTTCAAATCCGAGGTTGCCCACGCAGAAGTAGGCACGGCTGTGTCCGAGGTCCGTGAGGTGTGACACGGTCGGCTCGTATGTCTCCGGATTGCCGCCGTTGGCCATGAGGGTCTTTACCTCCATGCGGTCACCGACAATCTGTTCGAGCAGCCAGCGTTGGGGCTCGATGCTGACCGACAGCATCTCTTTCCGGTCACCGGAGGGGGTGGTTCGGCACCCTGCCAGCAGTAATGCAGCGCACAGCGCGGCGCCTGATAGCAGACGCTGCGCCGTGCGCAATATTATGATAAGTTTCGGTAGTTTATTCAAATTCGATGAGGTTGGCTTCAAGGCCTACTACTTCTCCGGGATGCACGAATATGCGTTTTACTACGGCATCGCGGGTAGCTTCGACTTCGTTTTCCATCTTCATGGCTTCGTAGACGAGGACTACTTCGCCTTTCTTTACGGCCTGACCCGGTTTTACGCGGATCTCGATGATGGTGCCACCCATCGGGGCCTTGATCACTTCGCCGGTGATCGGTTCTTCGGGAGCGGCGGCTTCGGCGGGTTTGGCCGCAGCGGTTGCTGCAGCGGCCTGGGCCTGGCTGGCCTGACTTGCCTTGAACTCCTCTTCGCGGCGTTTGCGCAGGAATCCGGTGGCCACTGCGGGGAGCAGCTCCAGGAGCAGTTCCTCTTCGTGGTTAGAAGCGAGTTTCACGCCGCCAAATTCGGGGAGCACGGGGTTTTCGGGTTTCTTGTATTTGGTGGTGTCGTAGGGAGTTTCGACGGGCGATCCGGTGATCTGGCGACGGAATTCGGGGTCGACGGGCACAGGAGTATGGCCATATTCGCCCTTGACGAGCGATATGAACTGCATGGAGGGGTTGCTGTAGTCAGGGTTGCCCTTTTTGCGGTCAAGTGCCAGGCTTACGGCCTGGGAGCCTACGATCTGGCTGGTGGGGGTGACCAGGGGGATCAGGCCAGCGTCGCGGCGCACTTTGGGGATCAGGCGCATTGC
>CAZKRV010000138.1:0-3801 GCA_964555345.1 uncultured Bacteroides sp. | reverse complement strand
TGTGTTTTTCATAGTATTAGATTAAGATAAAGGTTATCGAAGAGAGGCGTCGAGATGACGACTCTCTTTTTTTATGCTGGTTTTCAGTGATTTTGTGCGTCGTTTTTATGTTGTAAAACATATTTTTGTGGGGGGGTATTATTCATACATTTACGTATCTTTGCAAAAAATTAACTTTAAAATTGTATTTGTATGAAGAAACTTGCTTATGTGGCTATTGCGGCAATGGGATTTTTTGCCGCTGCGTGTGACGGTGATACAGTGCTGGACACTACCATTGATGTCGGGAGCGGAGAGCCGGTGGCGCTTGAACTTTCAACCGATCCGTCGGGCGATCTAAACTATTATGGCGATACCAGCCTGGTGGTGACCAATGTTGATCATCTGTGCATTGACTCCATAATTATAAATAGAGTAGAGGGCGAGGGTGTGATTCCGCGGAGCTATACATACGGCATCGATCTGCGCGACGGTGCCGGATTGGTGTGCGAGGAGTGGCTTTCGGTGGACTTCAACGACAGTACCCTACGTGTGGTCACCATAGCGTCGAAGCTTCCTCAGTCGGAACTTGTCTATGAGATATATGTGAGCTATGACGGAGACCAAAGCCGTGTGCTCCACGGTTTCCACGGGTTGATGCTTGGCCCCGGACCGGATTATGACCCGATCAAGGTTGATTCCAATGTGATTGAAGCCGGAGCGGAAGGGGGATCTTTCACCATAACTACCGCCGACAATGGCTGGTGGGTATGTAGCATGACGGCAGACGGCAACACCTATGAGCCGAAATATGTCACTCTGGCTGATGCCCGTAAGTTTGCTCACACCATGGATTGGCTCAGCGTCAAACGTGATGGCACCACGTTGCATATCGATGTGGCTCCCAACGGTTCGGGGCGTTTGCGCACCTTTGAAATCATGCTTGAGCATGGCAATTCATTCAGCCGCATCGTCGGAACTCAGCGCGCTGCCGCCGAATAGTTAGCCGACCCGTTGTGCCGATTTGTTGTCGGGTTTACAAAAAAATTTGGCTATGTGGTGAAAATTAACTACTTTTGCGGCGATATTTGAACCGAAGTGCATACATCACCAATGGGAAAGTTTACAGAATATAAACTGATGCTCAAAAGTTTGCCTCTCGGCAAACACACTTTTGAGTACCATCTGGACAAGACATTTTTCCAGAATATGGAAAACGCCGACGTGCGCGACGCCGACGCAAACGTTGTGCTTGACGTGAACCACCGCGCCGAGTGCTACGAGTTGCATTTCCACCTCACCGGCACGCTGACACTGCTCTGCGACCGCTGTCTGGATGAGCTGCCCGTCGAAGTCGATGCCGAATATTCCCTCACGGTCAAGTATGGCGATGACTACAACGATGACTCCGACACGCTGCTGGTGATTCCGGAATCGGACAATTACCTCAACGTGGCCTACATGATCTATGACACCGCTGTGCTCGCCATTCCGGCACGCCATGTGCACCCGCTCGGTAAGTGCAACCGCGCCATGAGCGCCATCTATAAAAAACACGCCCGTGGCAACGATGAAGATGCTGAGCTGGAGGACGAACTGATGGCCGAAATGGACGACATGGCATCAGCCGCCGAAATTCCAGGATCAGAGGATTAGCTCTTACAGCATATACCCGACAACCCCATCAGAATCAAAAAAACAAAAACAGTAAAATAGCTAAAAAGAAATGGCACATCCTAAACGCAAACAATCCAAGACCCGTACCGCCAAACGTCGCACTCACGACAAAGCTCAGCTCCCCACCATCGCCGTATGCCCCAACTGCGGCGCCTGGCACATCTATCACACCGTGTGTGGTGAATGCGGCTTCTACCGCGGCCACGTGGTGATTGAAAAGGCTGAGGCCGTCTGATCTCTAATAACTACCCACACTTCACTCCTTTCATCTACATATTGAAATAATCATGCTGAACGCAAGAATAGCCGGACTTTCGTCCTACGTGCCCGATGGCATTCTCGATAATGACATGCTCTCGAAAATGGTTGACACCAACGATGAGTGGATTACCACCCGTGTGGGTATCAAAGTGCGCCACGTGCTTCAGGACCCTACGCTCGGCTCTTCATATATGGGCGTGAAAGCAGTGGAGCGTCTGCTCGAATCGACCGGAACAAAGCCTGAGGAAGTGGATTTGGTGGTGTGTTGCACCACCAACCCTGACTATCGCTTCCCCTCCACAGGTTCCATCATCGTGCATCAGTGTGGCCTTAAAAACGCTTACTCCTATGACCTTGAGGCCGCATGTGCCGGTTTCCTCATCGGTCTTCAGGACGGCGCCGCCTACGTCAAGTCAGGTCTGCGCAAGAAAGTAATCGTGGTGGCCACTGAAAAAATGACCTCGATGGTGGACTATACCGATCGTGCCACTTGTCCCCTCTTCGGCGATGGAGCGGCAGCTATGCTGCTTGAACCCACCGATCAGCCCGTCGGCATCATGGACGGAGTGTTTCACGTGGACGGCTCCGGCGTGGATAGCCTGATCATGAAGGCCGGTGGCTCGGCTAAACCGGCCACCCATGAAACCATCGATGCTCACGAACACTTCGTGTATCAGGACGGACGCGCCGTCTATAAGCACGCCGTGACCAATATGCTTAACGCATCGCTGGAAGTGGCCGGCCGCAACGGGCTGACCATGGAGACCGTGGACTGGTTCATACCCCATCAGGCTAACCTCCGCATCATCGAAGCAGTGGCCGACCGCGCCGGAATAGCCCGCGAAAAGGTGCTGGTCAACATAGACCACACCGGCAATACCTCCGCCGCCTCCGTGCCCATCTGCCTTGACGAATACAAGTCCAAACTGAAGAAAGGCGACAAGCTGCTGCTCACCGCCTTTGGCGCCGGTTTCACCTGGGGTGCCATGTATATAATCTGGGATCTCTGATCTCAGTAGCGGCCTATGGCAGACGCCGACGCGGACTGCCTGACCACTTGTGACTGAACGACCCGACGCGGGTGCGCCCTCTGATCTCTTTGAGCGCACCCGCGATTGCCGTATTTTTCTCCCCGGAGGCTGTCGCCTGAACCCGGGGCCGCCCTGGGGCGTTGTTGCTATATAACCAAAACTCAGTGAACATCATGTCCAATACCGAAATTCAAGCAGAACATAAAGCCGGCTTTGTCAATATAGTCGGTAATCCCAACGTAGTTAAATCAACCCTGATGAACGACCTCGTTGGCGAACGCATGAGCATAATCACCAACAAGGCCCAGACCACACGCCACCGTATCACCGGCATTGTCAATGCCCCTGACTATCAGATCGTGTTTTCCGATACCCCCGGCGTGCTCAAACCCCGCTATAAACTTCAGGAGTCGATGCTCCAGTTCTCGGAAGGAGCGCTGACCGACGCCGACGTGCTCCTCTACGTGACCGACGTGGTGGAGGATCCCGAGAAAAATGCCGACTTCCTGGCCAAGGTGGCCAAGGAGAAAGTGCCCGTGTTGCTGGCCATCAACAAGATCGACCTGCTCAAAAACGATGGCGGTGACCTCGAACGCATTGTCAACGACTGGCAGAACCGTCTGCCCAACGCCGAGATTTTTCCCATCTCGGCCACTGAAAAATTCAATGTCGACAACCTTATGAAGCGCATCGTGGAGCTTCTGCCTCCATCGCCCCCCTATTTCGGCAAAGATGCGCTCACCGACAAACCGGCCCGATTCTTCGTCACCGAGATCATTCGCGAGAAGATCCTGCTCAATTATGACAAGGAAGTGCCTTACAGCACTGAAGTGATCGTGGAGAAATTTGAAGA
>CAZKRV010000137.1:0-3866 GCA_964555345.1 uncultured Bacteroides sp. | reverse complement strand
TTGCCGCCCCATAGGGTATTGTCGGCAAGGATTATGCTGCCGGGGTTCATGCGCGGCAGGAGCGCTTCAAGATATTCGCAATAGTTGCGCTTGTTGGCATCAATAAACGCGAGGTCCCAACCGGTGCCAAGTGAGGGGATCAGCTCCATGGCATCGCCGATGTGTAGGTGAATGCGCGGATCGGAGGAAAACCGTTCGGTAAGTTCATCGGCATCTTCATCGTTGATCTCTATGGTGTGCAACTCGCCGTCAGCACGGAGGCCTTCGGCCAGGCAGAGAGTGCTGTAGCCGGTGAAGCAGCCGAGTTCGATGATGCGGCGGGGGCGCACCATATGGCTCAGCATGGAGAGCAGGCGCCCCTGATAGTGGCCGGAACACTGATGTCCGTAGAGGTGATGCAGCTGAGTGTGGCGGTTGAGCGCAGTGAGCAGCTCTGGTTCAGGTTCGATGTGAGCCAGAATGTAGTCCTCGAGTTCAGCGTCCATGGATCAGTGCCTCTATGGCCAGACGGTATGAGTCAAGGCCGAATCCGGCGATCACGCCACGACACACGCCTGACAGCATGGAGTGATGTCGCACCGGCTCGCGGCTCCACACGTTGGAGATGTGCACCTCAATCACCGGCACCTCAATGGCGGCCACGGCATCGGCTATGGCGAGGGAGGTGTGGGTATAGGCTCCGGCATTGAGCACGATGCCGCAATAGTTATGGTCGAATCCGGCCTCATGGAGACGGTCGATTATAGCACCCTCGGAGTTGCTCTGGAAGTAGTCTACCTCACAAAGCTCACGCAGTGTGCCGATGATATGCTCCATGGACCGGTGGCCGTAGATCTCCGGTTCGCGGCGTCCGAGCAGATTGAGGTTCGGGCCATTGATGATCAGTACTTTCATAATATGGAAGAAAGTGCGTTAAACAAAGTTTCACTGTCGGTGCCGCATATGACCGGGAGGGAGGCAGCGGCAAATTCACGGTAAACTGTGCGGGCAAGAGGCTCACGGCGGGTGATGACACCCAGAGTAGCACCCTGCATCTGCTGGTAAATATCGTCGACATAGCCTATCCACTCTATGCGGGAGGCGATGTCGAGGCTGCGGCCACGCTTGACAATGGGCATGACCGTACCGGCCTCGCCCTCGCCGACAACACGGAGTCGCCATTGCCGCTCCGGCAGTCGCCCGAGGGCTTCGATCAGGCTCACCAGGCCACAGTCGGGGGTGATGCGTCCGATCCATAGCAGCAGCAGCTCATCACCAGGAGCCGCAAGCGCAACTTCACGTGCCGGGATAACAGGGTCTGCTACTTCTGGCAGGAGAATTACGTCTTTGCGGCCTGCCAGCTTCACGGCCTCGGCCACAAGGCGACGCACTGCAGGAGAGTGGACCATCAACTGACACTCACCTGCAGGCAGATGGCGCAGCACGCGCGACAGGCTGACCGAGGCAAACACTCCGGAAAAGCTGCAACGCAGAACCTCCACGCCCGAAGCCTCCATGCGGCGCACCACACGCGGAGTGTCGGTGCAAATCACTATTCCTGAAGAACTGCGGGCACAGATGAGGGCGCGGGTCTCGGCCCCGCCCCAATCCCGGTCAGCACAGATGTGTATCACCGTAGCCATTATTCGTCAAGCAGATCGGGACGAAGGCGACGCGTGCGCTCCAGTGACTGCTCATGGCGCCACTCACTGATGCGTGCCTCGTGGCCCGACAGCAGTATGTCAGGTACCCGCCAGCCATTGTAGTCGGCCGGGCGGGTATAGACTGGCGGAGCCAGCAGATTGTCTTGAAACGAATCGGACAGGGCGCTCTGCTCGTCGCCGATGGCACCGGGAATCAGGCGCACCATGGCATCGGCTATCACCACCGCAGGTATCTCGCCGCCGGTGAGCACATAGTCACCGATCGAGATTTCGCGGGTGACCAAATGCTCGCGTATGCGCCAGTCGACACCCTTATAGTGTCCGCAGAGTATGATCACATTGTTGAGCAGCGAGAGCGAGTTGGCCATCGGCTGTGTGAGCAGGTCGCCGTCAGGCGAGGTGAAGATCACCTCGTCATAGTCGCGCTGAGCCTTGAGTTCGGAGATGGCCCTGTCGACCGGCTCGACCTGCATCACCATGCCGGCCTCACCACCGAAGGGGTAGTCATCGACCTTACGATGCTTATTGGTGGACCAGTCGCGGAGATTGTGCACGTGAAATTCCACAAGCCCCTTGTCCTGAGCGCGCTTGAGTATCGAGCAGTTCAGGGGACTCTCGAGCATCTCGGGTAGAACGGTGAGAATGTCGATTCTCATTTGATATCGAACTCCTTGCGGAGCAGGTCGACGGCATCGGTCTTTTCCCAGGTGAAGAGTTCGACCTCGGCCACGATAGGCTCCTGCTCATATTTGTTGATGAATGTCTTGGTCACAGTCTGCGGTTCACGTCCGAAGTGGCCGTATGAGGCCGTTTCCTTATAGATGGGGTTGCGCAGCTTCAGTCGCTTCTCGATGGCGTGGGGAGTCATGTCAAATTCCGGCATGGCCATGATGCGCTGAGCAATCTCCGCATCGGAGGCATCGACCTTAGATGTGCCGAAAGTGTTGATGCAAAGGCTCACGGGGCGGGCCACACCGATGGCATAGGCCACCTGCACCATCACCTCGCCGGCCACTCCGGCCGCCACAAGATTTTTGGCGATATGGCGTGCGGCATATGCGGCCGATCGGTCAACCTTACTGGGGTCTTTTCCCGAGAATGCACCGCCGCCATGGGCACCGCGGCCACCATAGGTGTCGACGATGATTTTGCGGCCGGTGAGTCCGGCGTCGCCATGGGGGCCGCCGATTACGAATTTGCCGGTGGGATTGACGTGGAGTATCAGCTTTTCATCAAAAAGACGGGTCACGTTGTCAGGCAGAGTGGCAAGCACGCGGGGAAGGAGTATGGTCTCCACATCGTGGCGAATGCGGGCAAGCATGGCTTCGTCGTCATCAAGGAACTCGTCATGCTGCGTCGACACCACAATGGTATGTACCCGCACGGGGCGGTTATTGCCGTCATATTCCACGGTGACCTGGCTTTTGGAGTCGGGACGCAGATAGGTCATCTCCCGGCCTTCCTTGCGTATAGCAGAGAGTTCGCGGAGTATGCGATGGCTCAGGTCGAGCGTGAGCGGAAGCATGGAGGGAGTCTCATCAGTGGCATAGCCGAACATCATGCCCTGATCGCCCGCGCCCTGTTCCTCGGCTTCGGCACGCTCCACACCACGGTTGATGTCGGGGCTCTGCTCATGAATGGCCGACAGCAGTCCACACGATTCGGCCTCGAATTTGAGTGCGCTGTCGTTATAGCCGATTTCTGACACAGTCTTGCGGATAGTGTCCTGCAGATCAACGTAGGCCGAGCTTTTCACTTCGCCGGCTACCACTACCTGACCGGTGGTCACAAGGGTTTCGCAGCCCACTTTGCTGCTCGGGTCACGCGCCAGAAATTCGTCGAGAATGGCATCGGAAATCTGGTCGGCTACCTTATCGGGATGTCCCTCGGAAACCGACTCACTCGTAAAGAGATAGTTCATAGTGCTTAACTGGGGTTTTTAGCATTTTTTATTTGTGGAGGTTGCAAGCAATCAAATTTGTCCTCCGTGAATTCGGCCACAAAGTTACGCAAAAAATCCCGTATTCATATCATAAAATGCCGAAAAGGGATAAACGAATGGTTGGCGGAGGCATAACGTGGCCTGAATGCCGAGCCGCACACATGGATTTACCCGTGCAGGAAGCTCTGCGCCGATTCAAAGCCCTCAAACGAGGTCAGAATCCAAGCACCATGACAGGTGGAATGCATATTTGAAACTTGTAGAAAGCCATTGAAAGAAGA
>CAZKRV010000136.1:0-3931 GCA_964555345.1 uncultured Bacteroides sp. | reverse complement strand
AGCGCCAGGCCTGGATCACCGTGCAGCGCGGCCACGCCATCGCCAACGGCCTGCCGGTAGTCACCGTCAATCGTGTTGGCCATGAGCCTGATCCGTCCGGCCAGACCAACGGCATCACCTTCTGGGGCAGCAGCTTCGTTGCCGGACCGCAGGGCGAGTTCCTGCACCAGTCACCGAGCGATGCCGAGGAGAGTGTGATCGTCGATGTCGACATGAACCGCCCGGAGCAGGTGCGTCGCTGGTGGCCCTTCCTGCGCGACCGCCGTATCGACGCTTACGCCCCCATCACCCGCCGCTTTATCGACTGCGACTGACCGTATCAGTCTTCAGGCTCTTCCTCGGCGAGCACTTCGGCCGAAGGGAGCGTGCGGTGCAGCCAGATGAAGCCGCCTATGCCGCTGAGTATCGAACCGGTGACAATGCCGAGTTTGGCCTGATCCAGCAGTGCCGACATGGTAGGATCAGCTCCGAATGTCAGTGTGGCTATGAAGAGTGACACGGTGAAGCCTATGCCGCCGAGCAGTGCCACCGAGGCCATCATGTGCCAGTCGGTATGAACAGGCATCGGCGCGAGCTTGAACTTGACGGCGAGCCATGAAAATCCGAGTATTCCGGCAAACTTGCCGATGACCAGACCGAGTATCACGGCCAGCGACACTCCGCTGAACACTTCGGCCGGAGAGAAGCCGAGCAGGAATATTCCGGCATTGGCAAACGCGAAGAGAGGCACAATGAAGTAATTGACTATCGGGTGCAGCGAGTCTTCCAGATCCTGCAGCGGCGAGATCACCTTGTCCGAGGCCGACTCCACCTCCTTGAGCCAGTTGAGCTGCTCATGGTTCAGTATGGTGCGCGAATTTAGCACTTCATCGTCCTCGGCACGGAAGTGACCTATGGCCTGCCTGATATTCTTGATATATTTCTTAGGCGCATAGACCGGAATCGAGGGCACGCAGAAGGCCACGAGCACACCGGCTATGGTCGGGTGTATGCCGGAGTTGAGGAAGAGGAACCAGACCACGCCGCCGATGCCGGCATAGAAGATCTTGCTCTGGATCTGTATCCGTCCGCCGAGATAAAGCAAACCGAGCAGAGCGGCGGCTATCAGCAGCAGGGTGTATTCGATATGCCCTGAATAAAACACGGCGATAACGATAATGCCGCCTATATCATCGACCACAGCCAGAGTGGTCAGGAATATCTTCAGCCCTACAGGCACCCGCTTGCCGAGCATGGCGAGCACTCCGAGCGAAAAGGCTATATCGGTGGCCATCGGTATGGCGGCACCTCCGGCATAGTCGGAGCCGGCAGCCAGCAGGCTGAACACCACCACCGGCATGATCATGCCGCCGATAGCGGCGATAATCGGCAGCAGTGCCTTGCGAAACGATGACAATTCACCCACTTTCACCTCGCGCTTGATCTCAAGACCAATTGAGAAGAAGAACACGGCCATGAGAGCATCGTTGATGAATGTGAGCACCGTCATCGGGTGACCGTCGTGGCTGAACACGTTGAAGTTTCCTATCTGGAGTCTGACTTCCTTCAGCCAGAAGGCTGAATAGAGGTCGCGCACGCCTGGCAGGTTGGCCACAATGAAAGCCAACACTGTGGCAAGAATCAGGATATTGCCGCCGGTGGCATGTCGGCTCAGAGCCTGACGTGCGGCAAAAAACACTCGGTGGGGATAGTTTTCGTTATCGCTCATAATATAAACATGAAATAGACCGGCGCGCCAAACGTGAGGACGCGTCTTTTATCTATATAATGTTTAGCGGGGCGATTTGTTCATGGCCACCTCACGGCCTGAGAACATAGAGCGGGGTGACATCGAAGCGCGGCAGTGCGAGCAGCTGCAGGTCGGTGATGTTTTCATTGGTGCCGTCACCGAATGTGATGTCGGGATGCGCGGCCGAAATGATCTCGCGGTGAGTGGCCAGGGCAAGCTCCGGAGTGTTGTTGTCGTTGCTCAGGTGGCAGAGAAACAGGTAGCGCAGTCTTGGCGAATAGATCCTGGCGATGAATGAGGCGGCATCGCGGTTGTCAAGGTGTCCGCAGTCGGTGCGTATACGGGCCTTGAGATGATCGAGATAGCGGCCGTTGATCAGCATTTCGAGGTCATAGTTGCTTTCGAGGACCATGAAATTGGCCTGACTGAGATAATGGTCAGCTCTGGCCGACACCATGCCGAGATCGGTTGCCACCGCCATGCGCGCATCGCCGTGGGCAATGAAGAATCCGCAGTTGTCTGATCCGTCATGCATCACCTCAAACGGGGTCAGCGTGAAGTTGCCGATCTTGAACTCAAACTCCTTGTAGATAGCGCGGTGATAGTCCTTGACACGGCGCGATATGCTGTGGCGGCGCAGCACTCCGTTGAGCACTTTCGGGGTGCAATACACCAGCATATGGCGGTTGTTGCGTAGCAGTGAATACAGGTAACGCACGTGGTCGCCATGATCGTGCGTGAGCACTATGCCCCTCACCTTTTCCATCTTTATGCCTTTGGCGTCAAGCGCCTCCTTGACCTTGCCACCGTCGATTCCAGCATCAATCAGAAATCCGCTCCTGCGGTCGCCCACATAGGAGCAATTGCCGCTGCTGCCGCTGCCGAAACTCATGAAGAAGATCGGGTCATCGACCGGAGCACTGACACTGTAGGTATCATCGGCCAGCGACGGACCGATCTCATCAGCCTCCGCCTCAACCGGTTTCGGAGCGTCAACCGGAGGCTTCTCGCCGAGCATCTCGGCGCTGAACAGGCCTGGCTGCACAGGGTCATAGTTTCGCGGTGTCCGTGGAGCTTTAGGTGCCATGGCTACTGAAAAAGCAGAAAGATTGTCGGCACTTTGTTGTAATCCCACCCCCCTTTGGCCCAGCGCCTGAGCGGCATGGTCCTGATCGACTCACGGGGTCCGGTTATGTCGGAGGCCACGCAGAGCAGCATCTCGCCGGGCAGACGGCGAGTCAGTTCCTCGATCAGTCGGTTGTTGCGGTATGGGGTCTCGATGAAGATCTGCGTCTGGCGCTCGGCGGCAATGCGGTGCTGCATCTCCTTGAGTTTACGCGAGCGGGCACCTTCCTCAATTGGCAGATAGCCGCAAAATGCGAAACTCTGCCCGCAGAATCCGGAACCCATCAGCGCCAGCAATATGCTTGACGGTCCCACCAGAGGAATCACCCTGATGCCTCGACGCTGAGCCTCGGCCACCAGATCGGAACCCGGATCGGCCACCGCCGGACAGCCGGCCTCTGAGAGCACGCCAACGGCTTCTCCTCCGGCTATCGGAGCAAGCATAGCAGCCAGATCAGTGTCAGGCCCGGAGTGTTCGTTAAGCTCGGTGAATTCTATGGCATTGACATCTATGGTCTTGTCAACGGATTTCAGGAAGCGACGCGCGGTGCGCACATTTTCGACCACCATGTGTCTGACCTGCCGCAGCAATTCGAGATTATGCTGTGGAAGCACGGTGCCGGGAGCATTGTCACTCAGCCCGACAGGAAACAGATATAGCGCCGGATCGATCATGGTTCAGGCAAAGTTACGAATTTTCTACTTTGCAGCAAAATATTTTTTACCCGCGAGGCCTATTTCCGGCCCTGATGCGACGGTAGACGTGCAGACGACGGTCAGTGGTCCGCACACGCACCTTCATATAGTCTTTACGCCCGGCAATCGGTAGCGGTACGCCCACCGGCTCATTCTCCGGCTCCGCATCATCCGGATCCACCACCGCCGCAATCACCCCAAGTTCAAGAAGTTCATCAGCCGTCAGCACGGCAAACGGCTTCCACTCCAGGCGGCTGGCACGCGCCGCACCACACTGCCTGATGAACTCGCGCTGGAAGTAGGCCGACGTCAACACGTCGTCGCTCTTCAGGCGGTCCATATAGACCATGTCATACTCGCCCATGCGCCTGATCAGCCTGT
>CAZKRV010000135.1:0-4028 GCA_964555345.1 uncultured Bacteroides sp. | reverse complement strand
GAGATCGCCGACTTCCTCAACCGCACAAGCCAGGGCCGACTCTCAAACGACGGCAAACGCCGCGTGGCCTCGCTATTCAATATCAACAGCGAAATCGAATCGGTGGGCGACGGCTGCAACAACTTCGGCCGTGTGCTCTCGCGCAAGCAGCAGGTCAATGTGGAGTTCACCGACACCATTGTGGAAAACATCGACGGAATGTTTGCCCTCGTGGCTGAAGCCATGAACGGCATGATCGAGATGCTCCGCAACATCGAGAACGTGAAAGACGATGCCCTCATGTCCGCATACAACAAGGAGCGCGAGATCAACAACATGCGCAACCAGCTCCGCTCCGAAAACATGCAAAACATCAATGCCGGACTCTATGACTACCAGGCCGGTATATTCTATATGGACGCTATTGCCGACCTCGAAAAGATCGGCGATTATATAATCAACGTTGTGGACACCCTGCGTGATTCCATGACTAAAAAAACCGCATAATCACATGAAAAAACTTATCTTTTCTGTTATCTGCGCCACCATGGCGCTCGGAGCATCGGCCGAAGTGCTCACCCCGGCCGAAGCACTGCAACGCGCCGGCGGAGTGCAGCGCATCGGCTCTCTCGGTGCCACCACCGCTACCGCCTCACCGGTACTCACAGTCAAGGCTGCCGACGAGCAGCCCGCCATCTACGTGTTCGACACCAAATCCGATGCCGGATTCGCCATCGTGTCGGCCGACGATCTGGCCATGCCGCTGCTCGGCTATTCTGACTCCGAAACGTTTGATGCCACGGCGATACCCACAAATATGCAGGCATGGCTCGACTTCTATGCCGCGGAGATCGCTGCAGCCCGCGCTGCCGGCACCAAGAGCCATAACAGCGCCTACAGAATCTCTCGCCCCGCACGCAAGGCTATCGCCCCCATCTGCAAAACCCGTTGGAATCAAGGTTCGCCTTACAACAATCTCTGCCCGAAATCAGGCCTGACCCCCACCTATACAGGCTGCGTGGCCACTGCGGTGGCTCAGGTACTCAAGACTTATGAGTACCCCGTAAAATGCTCCGGTGGCACATTTACCTATACCGCCGGCAAACTCAAGAAAGATATAACGCTCAACTTCGACAACATAACCCTAAACTGGGATCTCATGCTCGATGACTACTCAGTGGGCGTTCCATCATCGGCCCAGAAGTCGGCAGTGGCTAACCTGATGTATGCCGTTGGTGTGGCTGGCCAGATGAACTACGGCACTCAAGAATCCGGCACCTACGGACTCTATATGGGATCTGGCTTAGTGCGCAACTTCGGTTTCTCCAACAAGATGTCTTACCTGATGCGCGACTGGTTTGATCTCAACACATGGGAAGACAAAATCTACAATGTACTGAAGGGCGGCCATGCCGTATATTACGATGGCGTCACCTCCACCACTCCAGCCGCCGGCCATGCTTTTGTGATTGACGGCTATCAAGGCGACGGCTACTTCCACCTGAACTGGGGTTGGGGCGGCACGTCAGACGGATACTTCCTGCTGACAGCCCTTGACCCGGAATCGCAGGGCATCGGTGGCTCCACAGGAGGATATAACTTCTCACAGGGTGCCATGTTTGACCTTGAGCCTGTGACAGAAGATGATGAAGCTCCTCTGATATTCTACATGGTAAACGACTTCACAGTTACGCCAAACATCATAGCCAAGGGATCTTCCGTAAAATTCTTAGGCAATCCCTGCAACTATAGCCTCTGTGAATTTCCCGGCGTGCGCTTCTGCGCCAAATTCACTGCACAGGACGGCACAGTATTCTATGGCGACGGCGGCAAACTGAGCCAGAATATGCCACAGTTCCTGAGCGTCAATGACTATAACTGTATCGTACCCCGCACTCTGACCAACGGCACATACATCGTGACCCCGGCTGTCAAGTCCGACGGCGGAAAATATTACGATGTCTATACCCGCCAAGGCGGCCATGGAGAACTGATAGCCACCGTATCAGGATCGAAAGTCACTTTTTCGACTCCTCAATATTCCAACATAGAGGCTGAGGATATCAACGTGCCCTCTACATTATATATCAACTCCGCGGCAGACATCACAGCAACCCTCTACAATCCCACTGACCAATATTATGTCGGCGGAGTGAAGGGCGCACTGGTCACCTCCAACAACGACACTGACGTGACCACCAAATATCAATCCGATGCCATAGCCGTTGACGTGGCCGGCAGCACGGAATCAGACATGAAGCTCCGCTTTACCCTCCCCTCCACAATCACCGCAGGCGAATATAAATTCTGCATCAAGGACTATAATGACAACATCATCTCCGAGCTGATACCCGTGAGCGTGAAAGCCAATCCCGGTTCCCCCACCCTCAAATGGTCCACTCTGCGCATAACCGACAGAGCCACCGACGGACTCAAGTTCACTTTCAACGCTACTGCCGAAAAGGGCTACTTCTCCAATCCCGTGATCGTATACGTATGGAGAAACTCGGAAGTGGTCACCCACTTCACCTCCGAGAGCGTGTATCTCGAACCAGGCCAGTCTGCCACCGTCAACATATCAGGCATGATTGAAGGCGGCACCATCGGCGGAACCTATCAGGCCAATGCTTATTACAAGCTTAATGGAGAACTCAAACAGTGCTCTGACATGATCTCGTTCTTGCTCGGCAAGGCCGGCATCGAAGATATCGCCACCGACGATGATGCTCCGGCCGAATACTTCGACCTGCAGGGCCGACGCATCGACAAGCCTGAAAAAGGAAGCATCTGCCTCAAGCGACAGGGCGGAGTCACCACCAAAGAAATCATAAAGTAAAATGGCATCAGACCGACTACTGATTGTCGGCGCCGGAGGGTTTATCGGCGGCTTCATTGCCGCTGAAGCCCTCCGGCGCGGCTTTGACACCACTGTGGCCGTGCGCGAATCGACTTCACGCCGCTACCTGACTGATCCCGCGCTCCACTTCATGGTGCTTGACTATGACTCTCCGGAGCAGATACGTGCCGAACTGGAGAAAGCTCCCATGTGGGACTATGTGATCTACAATCTCGGAGCAACCAAGTGCGCTAACTTCCGCGACTTCAACCGCATCAACTTCGAGTATCTGCGCACTTTCTGCACCATGCTCGCAGAAACCGGTCACACGCCGCGCAAGTTCCTATTCATGAGTTCGCTATCGGCTGTAGGCCCCGGCGATGAAACCGGTTACACCCCGCTGACTGAAAAGTCAGTGCCCAACCCCGACACCCGCTACGGACTCTCCAAGATCAAGGCCGAACAATGGCTCGAAATTTCATCAGGAATGCCATGGATCATATTCCGCGCCACAGGAGTCTACGGACCTCACGAACAGGACTATCTGATGATGATCAAGTCGATAGACTCACACTTTGACTTCGGTGTGGGATTCCGCAGGCAGATGCTCACATTCATCTATGTGGAGGACCTGGTGCTGGCCATGTTCAAAGCTCTTGACAAAGCTCCGGTAAAACACCGCTACAACATAGCGGAACCGCGCGCCTACACTCAGGCCGAATTCCGCAAGATAGTGGCGCGCGAACTGAACCGCAAATTCGTGGTGCCGGTAAGATTACCGATGTGGGCGGTCTATGCGGCCTCAACTGTAGCCGAAAAAATTGCCGCACTGCGTGGCAAGCCCTCCACACTCAATCGCGACAAATATCACATCATGCGTCAGCGCAATTGGAACTGCACCACCGATGCCGCCATGACCGACTTCGGATTCTCAGCCCCAACCTCACTGGCCGAGGGCATTCACAAGACAGTCCAAGCCTATCTCACTGAAAAGCAAAAGCATAAGAAGCATTAAGTGCACTGCGCCAAAAAAATATCTTATTTTTTAGCGAAAAAACTTGCACGATTGGGAAAAACCACGTAACTTTGCACTCGCAAAACAAAGGAAAACAATCCCTTTCGCATGCAGGAAGGCTCCTTAACTCAACTGAATAGTTTATCTGACTACGGATCAGAAGGTTACAGGTTTGAATCCTGTAGGAGTCACAAATTA
>CAZKRV010000134.1:0-4037 GCA_964555345.1 uncultured Bacteroides sp. | reverse complement strand
CTATACGAGGCGTGCCGCAAGGACGTCGGCTTAGGTTCGGGCCAACGTACCTTGCGGCACGTTCATTTCACTATAAGTGGAGAGGATCAGAGGTGACGTTCAGGATAGAGATCATTCCACCACGTGGGATCGTCCTGGAGCCATTTGGCAAACCATGCCATGATGGAGTTCTGCCAAAGTATACGTTTGGGATAATCTGAGATGAAATGGTTTTCTCCGTCTACGCTTATGAATTCTACCGGCTTGCCGAGTATGCGCAGCGCATTGAAGAGCTGGATGCTCTCACCAATAGGCACGTTGGTATCAGCCGTGCCGTGCAGCAGCAGCAACGGAGTGTTGATCTTGTCGGCATTGAAGAGTGAGCCCTGTTTGGTGAAGAGCTCGGGATCGGACCATGGATAGGAATCGGCGGCAGCTACGGAATTATAGCTGTAACCCCAATAACCTTCACCCCAGTAGCTGGTGACATTGGAGATGCCGGCGTGAGATGCGGCAGCAGCGAAAAGATCGGTCTGCGTCTGAAGATACTGTGTCATGAAGCCGCCGTAGCTTGCGCCGAGACAGCCAATCTTTGAAGCATCAACAAAGGGGTGAGCTTCGGTAAACTTCTTCACTCCCTCGATTATGTCGTCAGCAGTCTGACGGCCCCAGGCATTGACGTGGCGGGCAGAAAATTCCTGACCGTAACCGGTGGTACCGGAAGGATTGATCACATACACCACATAGTCACGCGAAGCGAAAAGCTGCGGAGTATAGGGCTGG
The DNA here is from genome assembly GCA_964555345.1 of uncultured Bacteroides sp. GTDB lineage: Bacteria > Bacteroidota > Bacteroidia > Bacteroidales > Muribaculaceae > UBA3263. The sequence continues at coordinate 3,275 of CAZKRV010000134.1, read as the reverse complement.
GTGATGGAGCGCTGCGTGGGAGAGGTGCCACCATAATAATATACGATCAGCGGATATTTCTTTTCAGGATCGAAGTCCGGCGGATAGCAGATTATGCCATCAATCTCTGTGCCATCGGCAGCGGTAAACGTCCAGGGATCGACCTTACCCAGTTCTATTTCAGCGATGCGTTCAGCCGAGGGATCGGCCAGGAGTGTCGAGGTGCGACGCTTGATGTCGTAGACGTAGGCGCGACCCATATACTCATAGCCTTGACCGGAATAAGCCAGACGGGTGGCAGAGCGGTCACCCATCGACATGGAGGCATTATCAACCTCAATCGGCAGACAGTCAATCTTGCCGGAGACGGGATCAAGAGCATAAATGCGGTTGTAGAATCCGTCTTCGCCAATGAAGTAGATGCGGCCGTCGGCCACATTCCAGCAGTTCACGCTCTTGACGGAAGGATTGAAGTCGCGCGTCATCGGAGTCACGTTGCGCGATGCCAGATCCATTATGAAGAGCTGATGATCAAAGTCATTGGCTATGGGGTGCGGGCCACAGTTTTTGCCGATGCCGTCAAACGACTCAGGAGAACCCTCGAAAAGCACCTGCTTGCCATCAGGCGAATATGAAGCGCCTGACAGGAATGCCGGCTGTGGAGCCACGAGTGTGTCGGCGGTAAGATCATCGAGATTGAGCTGGTAATAGGTTTGGGTGTAGAAGGGTCGGACCGTAGGATTATCATGGCTCGATGAGATGAGCAGACGCTTACCGTCAGGCGAGATATCGCAGAGGCTTGTGGTGTGGTTGCCGAAAGTCAGGCGCTCACTCAGTCCGGTGGCAGGATCATACTTCACCAGAAACCAACGCTGGCGGTTGCCGGGCTGACGGTCATCGGGGTTGACGTAGCGGCGCAGGGGACCACTCTCCTGCACTCCTGCTTCGTAGTGATGATATATGAAATAGCTTTCGTCAGGGCTCCAGGTGATGGAATTAGAGGGAATGCCTGTGAGAGCCACGGTTTCGGCGCCGGTAGCGGGGTTCACCTTGATCAGATCATAGCCCTTGGGGGCATTGACCGTGTAGTAAAGTTCATTGCCCTTAGGCATCCACTTCACCGCGCCGTTAAGGTTTTCATTGATCACCTTACCAGTCTTGAGATCGGTCAGGGTGGACCAGACGCGATAATTATCGCGGCCGTAATAATTATAGTATTTGGTGATGAGCCAGCGGCCGTCGGGACTCATGGAGAGTCCGCTCACGCGATTGCCGAACTCGGAGTCGTCGAGAGTGAAGCGACGTTTGATGTCAGGACCTGACACTATCTCCACATCGGCATATTCCGCATCGGGCACGAACTCAACCTTCACACCGGGGGTAACTACCGAGTCCGAGGCGAATGCCAGTAATTTCACAGCCAGAGTTACATCATGTTCAGGCTCAAGGCGCAGGTTAGCGGTAGCTGTCGACTGGCCGTCGACGCTATCACGCTGCACGCTCTCCTTGGTGATGATGTCACCGCCGTCAAGCGTCACCTTAAAAGGGAGCTGCGAGGTAACCTTGAGTGTACCTTTGGCAAAGCGGACGGCACGCAGACGGCTCTGGAGCATACGCAGGGTGCCATCGGCGGCGGGAGCGTCGAGCGCGATCACTCCGGCAGTGTCAGCAGTAAGCAATGTGCCTTCGGCCATGCGTCCGCGCAGGTTCGCACCAAGCGGTGCTGTGCGGCTGTAGGCTGATCCATCAGGAGCAATCGTATCATTCATAAACGGAGCGCGCACCGTCACCGGAACGGTGGCACGCCACTGAGTGGCCACATGGTTGCCGGCCGTAGCAGCTAAGGCCGAAAAAACCATGGCCGGAATCATCAGCAATGATTTGGTCATGATAAGCGGATATTGATAAGGTATGTGATTGATAAATATTTGTCACAAAGTTAACTCTTATTTTCCCTTTGCGAAAACTTTTTAACACGCTCTAACGTTTTAGTGGTATAAATTACATAAAAACAACAATACTTCACTCTCAACTATTTCTTTTTCTGTTATGAAACTCAGATTCCTTGGAACCGGCACCAGCACCGGCGTGCCACAGATAATGTGTAACTGCCCAACATGCCAGAGCCGCGACGAACGCGACAAGCGCCTGCGTTGCTCTGCAATGGTGACCTACAAAGACAAAAACATATTGATTGACTGCGGACCCGACTTCCGCCAGCAGATGCTTGAAAGCGGCTCACCCGCACTCGAGGCCCTGCTCGTGACCCACAGCCATTATGACCATGTGGGCGGAGTCGATGACCTGCGTCCCTACTGCGCCATGGGCGACGGCTTCCCCATCTACTGCCGTGCCGACGTAGCCGGCGACCTGCGTGACCGCGTGCCCTACTGCTTTGCCGAGGTGCCCTATCCCGGCGTGCCCGCATTCAATATCACCGAAATTTCCACCAAGCCCTTCGTTGTGGCTGACCTTGAGGTTGTGCCCCTGCCGGTGATGCACCACCGCCTGCCCATCGTAGGCTTTAAGATGGACAATCTGGCCTACATCACCGACGCCAAAAAGATACCCGACTCCACACTGGAACTGATCCGAGGCATAGATACTCTGGTGATCAATGGCCTCCGCATCAAGGACCACATCTCGCACATGAACCTTCAGCAGGCCCTCGACGTTATTGCAGAAGTAAAGCCCAGAATAGCCTATATCACCCACATCAGCCACGACATGGGTCCGCACGCCGAAGCATCGCTGCGCCTGCCTGAAGGAGTGAAACTGGCCTACGACGGACTCGTAATCCATATACCTGATCAATTTGACCGCGATGAAAACAATTGAAACCACCAGCCTCGGCGCCAAAGGCTACGCCGTGACTCTCCCCGGGGTGATACTCGCGTTTGACCCCGCCGACGACCCGGAGTTCCGTCTGTCGGGACTCATTTCCTCCCACCCCGGCATGCCCGTGGTGATACTCTGCACCAGCTATGACTCGGCCGTATTCTCGCAGGCCGAAAACACCAACCGCACGTTTGTGTTTTCTGCCGCTGACATACCTGAGGCCGACGTTCCCGCCGGAGCACCCGTCAGCTGGGTATCGCCCGGCGACATCCTGCCTGACCTTCCCGGCGACGTAAGCGTTACCGGCACTGCCGACGGTTTCACCGTGCAGAAGCTCGGCTCCGACCTGACCGTGAACTACTCGCCCACCACCGGCGTCACCTGCTAAACGAATCTTCTCCTCTCTCCCACCCTCCACCTGCGGCGGAAAGTGTCCCACTCCGGACCTTCCCGCCGCC
>CAZKRV010000133.1:0-4150 GCA_964555345.1 uncultured Bacteroides sp. | reverse complement strand
CTGGGCGGCAATCTCCTCTGAAGTCTGATCGTCGACATAGGCTTTGCCCTCCTTGATCATTCTCACGGCCAGATCAAAGAGCTGGGGGAAATAGTCGGAGGCATAATATTCGCGGTCGGCCCAGTCAAAGCCGAGCCAGTGTATATCTTCACGGATAGCGTCAACGTATTCGGTGTCTTCCTTCACCGGGTTGGTGTCGTCGAAGCGCAGGTTGCATGTGCCGCCGAACTTTTCGGCTACACCGAAGTCCATGCAGATGGCCTTGGCGTGTCCGATGTGGAGGTAGCCGTTAGGCTCGGGCGGGAAGCGGGTGTTGAGCCGTCCGCCGTTTTTCCCTTCCTTGAGGTCGTTATAGACAATCTGTTCAACGAAATTCAGGCCTTTCTTTTCAGCCTCTTCGGTGTTGCTTGTGTTGTCGCACATAATATAATAGGTAGATGAAATGTGATTTTATTCTGCAAAGTTACGCATAAAAAAGCGAAAAATCGCGCCACCTATCCGAAAAATCGGCTGAATTTGCCAGAGGAGACTGAAATGTAATGGTTTAAATGTAAATTAACATATGTGGGCATATATGTTGCCTGGTGGTTTCGGAACTTTGCACCGTAAACTTAAAGATGGAACTATTTGAACTATGGCTACTGTGGCACTTGAAGATACCCTGTTTCTCACTCTCATGCAGCGAGGCATGATGGTTTATAACCGCCGTGTGGAAGGAATCAGGTCACGCGCCGACCTGATCCGGACGGTGCGTGACCTGATGAAAGGCTGTCGCGGCATGGTGACCATGACCCTGCGCAATCACACCCAGGGCTGGAGCCATACCGACTCATTACTTCTTACGGCGTGCTGACGATCTGGAGTGCGAACGCTTCGATGGTTGCGGTTTGCGGCGCTCCAGCCCGTTGCCGCTGTCGGTGACGAGCACGAAGTCGAGCTGGCGTTTCTGTATGTCGGCCCGCGCCACTTTCACCACCACGTTGTCGCCAAGTCGATAGCTCACGTTGTTGCGACGTCCTACCAGACGGTAGTTGCGCTCATCAAGCTCGTAGTAATCGTCGGCGAGATCGCGCACCGGCACCAGGCCCTCGCAGAGGTTTTCGGTCAGTTCTACGTATAGTCCCCACTCGGTCACTCCGGAGATCACTCCGGCAAATTCCTCGCCGAGGTGCTGCTCCATGAATTCCACCTGCTTGAACTTGATCGACGAGCGCTCGGCGTTGACAGCCAGCTGCTCCATCTTCGAGCAGTGATCGCATTCCTCTTCAAGTTTTTGTGCGTTGACCGAACGCCCGTTGTCAAGGTATCGGGCGAGCAGTCGGTGCACCATCATGTCTGGATAGCGCCTGATGGGCGAAGTGAAGTGGGTGTAGTAGTCAAAGCAGAGTCCATAGTGGCCTATGTTGGTAGTGGAGTATACGGCTTTGGCCATGGCTCTGATGGCGAGTACCGACAGCAGGTTTTCCTCCGGCCGCCCCTTGACCTCGGCCAGCATCTTGTTGATCGAGCGGTTGATCTCGCGGGGGGTGCCGTTGGTCTTGATCTTGTAGCCGAACGATGAGGCGAGTGTGGCCAGATCGGCCAGGCGGGTGGCTTCGGGTTTGTCATGTATGCGGTATACAAACGCCTTGGCCTTCTTGCCCGCCGGCACCTTGCCTACGAATGTGGCCACGGTGCGGTTGGCCAGCAGCATCAGCTCCTCGACCAGTTTGTTGGCATCTTTAGACTCCTTATAATATACGCCGAGGGGAGTGCCGTCGGGCGCTATGTCGAATTTCACTTCCGGGCGGTCAAACTCCATGGCTCCGTCGGCAAAGCGCTTTTCGCGCAGAGCCTTGGCTATACGGTCCAGAATCATTATTTCTTCAAGATATTCGCCGTGGCCGGTTTCGATGATCTCCTGCACCTCCTCGTAAGTAAAACGGCGGTTGCTCTTGATCACTGTGCGGCCTATGCGCTGATTGTAGACATTGCCATCGGTGTCCATCTCGAAGATGCAGGAGAAGGTGAGTTTCTCTTCATCGGGGCGCAGCGAGCAGATGCCGTTGCTCAGGTGTTCGGGCAGCATCGGCACGACCCTGTCGACCAGATAGACCGATGTGGCACGCTTCTGCGCCTCGCGGTCAAGTGCGGTATCGGGCTTCACATAGTGGGTCACGTCGGCTATGTGCACACCCACTTCATAGTGGCCGTTGGAGAGCGTGCGGATCGAGATTGCGTCATCAAAGTCCTTGGCGTCTTTCGGGTCTATGGTGATGGTGAGCACGTGGCGCAGGTCTTCGCGTCGGCTCACTTCCTCATGAGTGATGCCGGCCTGAATCTTCTGCGCAGCCTTTTCGATGGCTTCCGGATAGCGGTATGGCAGACCGAATTCAGCCAATATGGCGTGGATTTCGGTATTATTTTCGCCCTGACGGCCGAGCACGTCGATGACCTCGCCGATCGGGTTGCGGGCATCTTCAGGCCATGAGGTGATGCGCACCAGCGCCTTGTCGCCCGTGGTGCCGCCGCGCAGCCGGTTTTTCGGTATCTCTATGTCGTTGCCCATGTTGCGCGAATCGGTGCGGAGATAGGCGTATGATTTCTGCACGTTGAGCACTCCGACATAGGTCTGTTCGGCCTGTTCGGTGATCTCCACCACTTCAGCCTCAGGCTCGGCGCCATGACGGCGTGCCGTCACCGACACGAGCACCTTGTCGCCGTTGAGGGCGTGCATCGACAGGTGTTCGGGCACGAAGATCGACTCCTCGCCCTCGTCGGTGATAACTGAATTCTTGCCGTTGGACCGGCGCACGAAAGTGCCCGACACAAAACTGGAGCGGCTCGGAGCCTTATATTTGCCCGGCGATGTTTCGATCAGTTCGCCGTCAAAGGCCAGTTCGGCAAGCCTCATCGCCACGGCCCTCTGCTGTATGGGAGTCTTTGCTCCGATGGCAAATGAGACCTGACGGTAATTAAAGGTATTGTTTTTCTGCTGGGATATGAAGTCGGCTATCTGTGTTTTGAGCCTGGATTCGCTACGTTTTGAGATTGATGTACTCATAAAGTGATGTCTTGTTTGTGTGAATACAATATATTATATATGGTCTAACAACCTATCCGAGCGGAAAGTTCTTGCCCTGCAGTCGGTAAAGTTGGCTTTTATAGCAGAATCGGCCCACTGTTCGGGTGGGCCGATTCCGGTTTTTTCGTGTGAGTGGCAGCGGAGCTGTCGTCAGGCGTCGATGGTAGCGTAGGCGGCGTTGGCTTCGATGAACTCGCGGCGGGGTGCCACGTCCTCGCCCATCAGCATGGAGAAGATGCGGTCAGCCTCGGCTGCGTCGCTGATGCTCACCTGCTTCAGCCAGCGCTTTTCCGGATCCATGGTGGTTTCCTTAAGCTCGTGGGGGTCCATTTCACCCAGACCTTTATAGCGCTGCACTTTGGCCTGATTGCCAAGCTTCTCGATTGCTTGACGTAGCTGCACGTCGGTCCAGCAATATTCCTCGGTTTTGCCGCGGCTCACCTTATACAATGGCGGCGAGGCAATGAAGAGGTAGCCTTGTTCGATCACCGGACGCATGCGGCGGAAGAAGAACGTCATCAGCAGGGTGTCGATGTGTGAACCATCGACGTCGGCGTCGGTCATGATGATGATCTTGTGATAGGCGATCTTGCTGATATTCACTTCCTTCGGATCTTCTTCAGTGCCGATGGTCACTCGCAGTGCGCGGAACAGGGCCTGAATCTCCTGGTTTTCATAAATCTTGTGGTCCATGGCCTTTTCCACGTTGAGGATCTTGCCTCGGATAGGCAGAATGGCCTGGAAACGGCGGTCACGTGCCTGCTTGGCCGATCCACCGGCCGAGTCACCTTCGACGATGAACAGTTCGCAGTCCTCGGCCGTGCGGCTTGAGCAGTCGGCGAGCTTGCCAGGCAGTCCGCCGCCTCCCAGAGGCGACTTGCGCTGGATTTCGGTGCGGGCCTTGTAGGCTGCGTGGCGGGCGGTGGCGGCGAGAATGATCTTCTCCACCACTGTCTTGGCCTGCTGGGGGTGTTCCTCCAGATAATCTTTCAGAGCCTCGCTCACGGCTGTCTGCACCGCACCGATCACTTCATTGTTGCCGAGCTTGGTCTTGGTCTGGCCCTCAAACTGAGGCTCCATTACCTT
>CAZKRV010000132.1:0-4246 GCA_964555345.1 uncultured Bacteroides sp. | reverse complement strand
ATTGAGCCAAGGAGTATGCCGAACATGATGCCGATGAAAATGGTGATTAGGTTCTGCTCGTTGAGTCGCTTCATGGAGTTGCCGAGGCGATCGGCGAGACGGTCGATATCGGCCAGTGCTCCTACAACCGTAATGCGGTCACCCATTTGTAGGCGCAGGCCTGGCTGGGCGAGCAGATCGACACCGGCGCGGTTCACACGGGTGGGATTGAGTTGATAGGCGGTGTGGAGGCGAAGCGAGCCAAGAGTTACGCCGTTGTAGCGGCTGCGGGTGAGCACGATGCGGCGGCTGACAACTTCATTGCTTGTGGTTTCCTCAAGGTCAAGGTCAATCACGGGACCAACAAGAGCGCGGAAGCTTGGTTCGTCAGACGTAGACATGATGATGAGCAGTTTATCGCCTGTGTGAACAACCGTTTTTGATGTAGGTATGATCACCTCATTGTAGGCATTGAGCAGTCGCGACACCACAAACTCTGTGTGGATAATGTCGTGAAGCTCCATGATGGTCTTGCCGTTGATCAATTCGTTGGTCACTTCAAATGTTGCCTTGAATGGCACATTCTGCGTAGCATTGGCCTCTGCATCGATTTTGGCAATCTCATCTTCATTTTTCACTTTGAATATGGCTTTGATTATGAGCATGGCCATAATGATGCCGCATACGCCAAGAGGATAAGCAGCGGCATAGCCTCGGGAAAGCATATTAACAGACTCTTGTGAAGTGACAGCCTGCTGCGCGGCGGCCAGCCCGGGGGTATTTGTTACGGCACCACTCATCACACCAACCAGAGTGACCATGGAGGCGGCTCCGGAATTGGCGAAGTAAATTATGAGCACAATGATCACGTTGAGTGCAACGACGAGTACCGCAAGCAGATTGAGCCTTATGCCTCCCTCCTTAAAGGAGGAGAAGAATGCCGGACCAACCTGCAGACCAATGGCAAAGATGAACAGAATCAGGCCGAATTCGCGCACGAAGTGGAGCACTTCATGGTTGACACGATAGCCAAGCTGACCCATTATAATGCCCACAAAAAGCACAAAGGTCACACCGAGCGAGATACCGGCCAGTTTCATCTTCCCAAGATAGATGCCGGCCGCGATCACAAACGAGTAGAGCACAAGAGTACTCGCCAATGACTCGCTTCCGGGCATGAGTAGTTGTTGGAAGAGGTCCATTAGGTTAGAAAGTGTAAAGAATATGAGAATTTATGAATCGGAGATACAAAGTTACGCATTTTCCGTAACAAAACCTGACTTACGGAGCATTTCAGTGAAAATTTCGGAGAAATGTTCGTTGGCATCGCGGGGATACCGCACGTCGGTGAATACTTGTGCAAGCGATTTCTTGCCGTTGTCGGCGGTAAAGGCAATGTTGGCCGGGAGCTGCTCGAAGTCATCATAGCACTCATGGAGGCGTTCGGAGGTATAGTCTGCGTAACGGCCTATGTGGACGAGAGAGTTGACAGGGAGTCTGGGCTGAAGCTCTGGCTGTCCTGCGGGATAGCCGACGGTCACGGTAATTACCGGTACGACGAGTTCGGGTAGTCCGAGTGCTTCGATGATCTGGGGGGCATTCCAGGCTGTGGTACCGAGATAGCACGTTCCGAGTCCTTTCATCTCCGCTATGGTCACAAATTGTTGGGCAAGTATTGTTGCGTCAAGTGCTGCCGATATGAAGCTCTGCACGTTACGGAAACCTGGTTCGGCTCCGCTCTGCACACACCAGCGGCTAAAACGGTTGAAATCAGCGCAGAATGTCAGTACGGCCTGGCAACCGGTTACGCATGGCTGATTGAAGTGGGCGGGCGCGAGAGCGGCTTTCTCTTCGGGATTGCGGCTGATGATTACGCTGTAGAGCTGCATGGAGCCACACGTTGGCGCGTGCATGGCATCTTCGAGCATCTGCATTATTTCCTGATCAGAAATGGTGCGATCAGAGTATTGGCGCACTGTGCGCCGTGATTTAAAGTAGTCCATATTTTTCTTTCAGTTCTTCGTGTTCCATTGATGCGATTTCCCAGAGGCTCATGGCGTTTTCAAGTTGCTTTTGGAGCAAGGCATGGTTTTCGTAGAGCGAAGGGTCGGGTGGGGTAGATGTGTCGGCCAGTCTGGCTTCGAGTGCAGCTATTTCTGTTTCGATACGGGTGATTTCTGCTTCTGCATCTGTTACTTTGCGCGCAGCGCGCTGTACGATCCTGTCGCGTTCTTTCTTTTCCTGATAGGATAGTTTCGGCGCTGATGCTGTCTGGGGCTGTTGCTGTTGCTGAACCTTTGATTCCGGCCGTGTCGGCTCAGACGGCTTTTTGCGTTCAAGTTCGCTAAGGCTTGCGAGTTTCTTTTTTTCAAGAAATTCATAGATGCCTCCGAGGCACTCGCGCACCTGGCCACCTCCGAATTCATAGACCTTCTCCACCAGTCCGTCAAGAAACTCGCGGTCGTGGCTCACCACGATCACGGTTCCGTCAAAGTCCTTGATCGCCTGCTTCAATATATCTTTCGTCCGCATATCAAGGTGGTTGGTCGGTTCGTCGAGTATCAGCAGGTTGACCGGTTCAAGTAGCAGACGGATCATGGCAAGACGCGTCTTTTCACCGCCAGACAGCACTTTGACTTTCTTGTCGATGGCCTCGCCCCCGAACATGAACGCACCGAGTATATCGCGAATCTTGGTTCGGATATCACCCACGGCCACGCGATCAATAGTGTCAAATACGGTGATATCAGGATCAAGTAATTGCGCTTGATTCTGTGCGAAGTAGCCTATCTTGACGTTGTGGCCTATCTTCAGGTTGCCGTCAAACGGTATCTCGTTCATGATGCACTTGACCAGCGTGGATTTACCTTCGCCGTTCTTCCCGACAAATGCCACTTTCTCTCCGCGCTTGATGGTGAATGTGGCATCGGAGAATACAGTGTGTTCGCCGTATGCTTTGCTGACACCATCGGCAATCACAGGATAGTCGCCTGAGCGGGGGGCTGGAGGGAAGCGCAGATTGAGATGGGAAGTGTCAACTTCATCGACCTCGATACGCTCTATTTTGGCCAACTGCTTCATGCGGCTCTGTACCTGCACGGCTTTTGTTGCCTTGTATCGGAAGCGTTCGATGAACTCTTCGGTGTCTGCTATTTGTTTCTGCTGGTTGGCATAGGCTCTCATCTGTTGCTCAATGCGTTCCTGGTGGAGCACCACGTACTTGGAATAGTTGACAGCATAGTCATAGATCTTGCCGAGTGAGATTTCGATCGTGCGGTTGGTCACATTGTCGATAAATGCGCGGTCGTGGCTCACCAGCACCACGGCTCCAGCCTTGCTGGTAAGGAAATTCTCAAGCCATTGGATCGACTCAATGTCAAGGTGGTTGGTCGGTTCGTCGAGTAGCAACACGTCTGGCCGCTGTAACAGAATTTTTGCAAGCTCGATACGCATGCGCCAGCCACCTGAAAATTCACATGTAGGTCGGTCGAAGTCGTTGCGAGTGAATCCGAGGCCGGTAAGTGTCTTTTCTATTTCGGCTTCACCGCCTGAGCCGTCTTCCATGGCCAGACGTTCGGTAAGGGACGATACGCGGTCTATCAGTGCAGTATAGTCATCGCTCTCGTAGTCGGTGCGGGTGGCCAGTTCCTCGTTCATTCGGTCCAGTTCCTCGTGCATTTCTGCCATATGACTGAACGCCTTGCGCGCCTCTTCAATCACGGTGCATGTGTCTTCTGTGGTCATGTGCTGCGGCAGGTAACCGATGGTGACTCCGGAAGGTACGGCTACTGAGCCTGACGTGGGACTCTGCAGGCCGGCTATAATTTTGAGCATGGTTGATTTGCCAGCGCCGTTTTTGCCCACAAGGGCTATACGGTCACGCCGGTTAATCACATAGTTTATATTGTCAAACAGCGACTTTGCGCTGAATTCAACCGACAGGTTTCTGATTGCAATCATATGAAACTGTAATGTGAGTGCAAATTTACGAAAATTCCACCGGTTTGTCAAAAAAAGCGGCACCGCCACTTTGGTTGTGACGGTGCCGTTGAGGTCAGTATTGATAACTGGGAATTACTCCTTGCACTTGGCAGAGATGAATTCACGGTTGAGTCGGGCTATGTTGCTGAGCGAAATGTTTTTGGGACATTCGGCAGCGCAAGCGCCAGTGTTGGTGCAGTTACCGAAGCCGAGTTCGTCCATCTTAGCAACCATCTTGCGGGCACGGCGAACACGTTCAACCTGGCCCTGGGGCAGCAGAGCGAAC
>CAZKRV010000131.1:0-4292 GCA_964555345.1 uncultured Bacteroides sp. | reverse complement strand
ATCTGTCGACGCTCCGTTTGTTGAAGGCGAAGACAACAGCCTGCTTGACGTGCTCACCAACGATGATTCACCTATGGCCGACGCAGGTCTCACTCAGGACTCACTCTCAAAAGAGGTGGACCGCGCCCTGCATCAGCTCCATGACCGCGAGCGCGAAATACTCAAGATGTTTTTCGGCATAGGCTGTCAGGAAATGACCCTCGAGGAAATCGGCACTAAATTTGACCTCACACGCGAACGCGTACGCCAGATCAAGGAAAAGGCCATACGCCGCCTCAAAGGTCAGAAATCACGACTTCTCAAAACCTATCTCGGACAATAAGCCATGGTAAAGCACATCGTCACGTTCAAACTCAACGGCACCCCGGACCAGAGGCTCGATGCCGCTACCAGATTTCGCGACGCACTACTCGCCCTCCCCACTCAGATTGACGTGCTCAAATCAATGGAAGTGGGCATCAATGGCAACCCTGCCGAAGATTGGGATGTGGTCCTCACAGCCATAGTTCCCACGATGGCCGACGTTGAGGTCTATGCCAAGCACTCGGCCCATGTGGCTGCAGCAGGCATAATTGCCCCTCTGAAAAATGCCCGCGCGTGCGTGGACTATGAATTTTGAATTTACCCCGCTACTGACTGATTTAGCCCCGGAAATCACCGCTCTGGTGACTCACCGGGGCTTTAATACTTGTCACTACGCCGGCTCATCGGCTGCCGAAGCTGCCGAGGGACGTCGGTTGCTCGCTGAAAAACTCGGCATCAGCACCGACCATATCGTCATACCAACGCAGACTCATTCATGCCGCGTGGCTCTCCCCGGCGAACCACTTGACTCCACAGACGCACTGGTCACCGATCGGCACGGCACAGCGCTCTGCATCAACACCGCCGACTGCCTGCCACTGGTCATGGCCGATACTGAAGCCGGAGTGATCGGAGCGGCTCATTGTGGCTGGCGTGGCACGGTGGCCGGAATAGCCTCTGCCACTCTCCGTAGCATGATCAAGCTCGGAGCCGATCCCGGCAGAATCCGGGCCGCCATGGGTCCCTGCATCTGCACCGACTGCTTTGAAGTCGGCGAAGAAGTGGCCAATCAGTTTCCGGACACAGCAGTTATCCGCATTTCCGGAGAGAAACCACACGTGGACCTGGCGGCGGCAGTAACCATGCAGCTCACCATGCTCGGAGTACTCCCGAAGAACATAACCATGCCGGTGGCCTGCTCCATGCACTCCGACACATTTTATTCCGTGCGCCGTCAGGGCCGTGACCTGACTTCACGCACATTAACTGTAATTATGCAACGATGATCCAAGAAAATATACCAGACTGGGCCTTCGGCATGAACTGCGCCGTGACCGTGTGCGATGCCGACTGTCGCATCATATACATGAACCAGCGTTCGCGCGACACATTCGCTGCCCGCGGAGGAGCTGACCTGATCGGCAAAAATCTGCTCGACTATCACAATGAGCGCTCATGCGGAATCATTCGCCGTCTGCTTGCCGATGGAGGCACCAATGCCTATACTATCGAAAAAGCAGGTCAGCGTAAGATGATATATCAGACGGCATGGAGGCTTCCTGACGGAACAGTCGGCGGTCTGACCGAAATCTCGATGGTGATTCCAGAAGATATGCCTCACTACGTAAGGAGCTGAAGCGATGGAAGTAATCTACGAAGACAACCACATTATAGTGGTCAACAAAGCATCAGGCGAGATCGTACAGGGCGACAAGACCGGCGACCGTCCTCTGGTCGAAGATGTGAAAGACTACATCAAGCGGACGTGTGCCAAACCAGGCAACGTGTTTTGCGGAGTAGTCCACCGACTTGACAGACCGGTGGCCGGATTGGTGGTATTCGCTCGCACCTCCAAGGCCCTGTCGCGCATGAACGAACTGTTTCGCACCGGCGCAGTTCACAAAACCTATTGGGCCATCAGCCGCTTCGCGCCCGCCCAACCCGAGGCACGCCTTATCCACTATATAACCTCAACCGAGCGCAACAACAAGAGCTATGCCTCCGATAGGCCCACACCCGGAGCCAAAGAGGCCCGGTTGAGCTATCGCCACATAGCATCATCTGACCGCTATCATCTGCTGGAGGTCAACCTTGAAACCGGCCGCAAACATCAGATCCGCGTGCAGCTCGCGGCTGCCGGTTGTCCGGTCAGGGGCGATCTGAAATATGGAGATAAACGTTCCAATCCCGATGGAAGTATCTCGCTCATGGCACGCCATATCGAATTTGTCCACCCTGTTAGCGGCAAACTGATCTCACTCACTGCCCCCGTTCCCGCCGATCCGCTGTGGCAAGCCATGGAGACGGCAGCAGAAACCAATAAAACGAAACCTACCGATGAAAAAGCTTAAGATTGTCTTTCTTGGCACCCCGGAATTTGCCGTGCCAAGCCTCGACGCAATAATCCGCGCAGGTCATGAAGTGGCCGCAGTGGTCACCGCCACTGACAAACCGGCAGGCCGCGGCCACAAGATGATCCCCTCCGCTGTCAAACAATATGCCGTGGAACACGATATTCCCGTGCTTCAGCCCGAAAAGCTCCGTGACCCTGAGTTTCTCGACGCTCTGCGAGCCATCGGTGCAGACCTGTTTGTGGTCATAGCTTTCCGCATGCTCCCAGAAGTGGTGTGGAACATGCCGCCGATGGGCACCTTCAATCTCCACGCATCACTCCTTCCCCGCTATCGTGGTGCCGCACCGATCAACAGAGCGGTGATGAACGGCGACACAGAAACCGGTGTGACTACCTTCCTGCTCAAACATGAGATTGACACCGGCGACATACTCCGTCAGGAGTCAATCCCCATCGGCCCCGATGAAAATGTCGGCTCGGTCCACGACCGCCTCATGGCTCTCGGAGCCGAAGTCACCGTAGCGACTCTGCACGACCTTGCAGAAGGTACTGCCATACCACGCCAGCAACCGGATGAGGAGGCTAAGCCCGCGCCAAAGATCTTCCGCGAAGACTGCCTGCTTGACCTCAACCGGGATTGCAAGAGCGTACGCGACCATGTGCGTGGACTCTCCCCCTACCCTGCAGCCCGCATTGAGATCAACGGCACTGAGATGAAAGTACTGGAGGCGGAGTTCACCTCTGAACGCAAACCTGGACACCTATATATAGAGTGTGCCGACGGCCCGCTCGAACTCACCCGAGTGCAGCCTGCCGGCAAGCGACCGATGAGTGGTGCCGACTATCTGCGCGGCCTAAGAAGTTAAAAATCGCTAACAAAAACGGTCTGGCACAATCTTTGCTATCTATAACTGTGTTAATATTTAAAAATAGATAGAAAGACTAAAGAATATATATGGAAATAAATCTCTCAATAGAATTGAAGCGTGTGCTTGAAAGCGCACGGAAGTATGCGCTCCAGAGCCGCAACGCCGTGATACTGCCACAGCATCTGCTCATGGCCTTGACCGATTTAAACGTATCGCCAGGCACCGTCCGCTATATCGATAGCGATATGGGATCTGATAGCAGTGCCCGTATCAATCAAGACCTCTCTATTGCCGAATTTCATTCGGAAGCTGAACCGGTAAGCGACGTTACCGTCAGCGTGATCGTAGACCGCCTGATCAAGCTCAGTGTACTTGAGGCTCGTATGCTCAAGAGCACTGAGGTCACTCCAGTGCACCTGCTTTTGGCCATGCTGCACAACTCCGAAGTATCGGCTATGCCTTTTATGAAACATCTTATCGAACGTAACTTCTTCTACCAAAAGCTATATAACCGCGTGGCATCGGAATCCGGTGCTGAAACTCCACGCATGGGTGGCGAATTTGCCGATGATGACCTTGATGAACCGGATCCCTCCATGTCCGGAGGCTCAGACCGCTCTTCGGCGTCATCATCTTCTGACCAACAGGCCAAAGGCACATCCGGCTCAGGTGCGAAATATGACACTCCCGTGCTTGACAAGTTCGGTGTGGACATGACGCGCGCGGCTGCCGAAGGTCGCCTTGACCCGGTCGTAGGCCGCGAGGTCGAAATCGAACGACTGGCGCAGATTCTCAGCCGCCGCAAGAAGAACAATCCCGTACTGATCGGCGAACCCGGCGTGGGTAAGTCGGCCATTGTCGAGGGTCTGGCGTTACGCATCGTGCAGCGTCGCGTAAGCCGTATCCTCTTCGACAAGCGCGTGATTTCGCTGGACATGGCCTCTCTTGTGGCCGGGACCAAATACCGCGGCCAGTTTGAAGAACGCATCAAGGCTATCCTCACCGAACTCAGCAAGAACAAGGACGTGATCCTTTTCATTGATGAG
>CAZKRV010000130.1:0-4412 GCA_964555345.1 uncultured Bacteroides sp. | reverse complement strand
CAGCCTCGGTCGCCCGGGGGATAGAAGATAGAGAAGAATGAGTTTTTATTGACCGGCAATCTCCGAATGGGTGGGGACGGCTACGTAAGAGGCCGAGGCATCGCCGCTACCGGTGTCATCACCGCCCTGAGCGGGTTCGACCACGAGCTGATAGGAGATAAGCACGAAAGCGGCTGCCTTGTCTACCTGATAGAGTTCGGATTTGATCTGTACGATATATTCGCCGGGGTTCATGCCTTCAGTGTCGAGTTTGGCACCGAAAGGTACGGTAAATGTCTGTGCGAATGGTATGCCCTGAATGTAGTAGGTGGTGAAGCCGAGTGTGGTCTTCTTGCCGTTGGTGGGCACTGCGGTGATGCTCTCGAAGTCAATCACGTCGCCTTCGGTCACATAGATTTTATTATCGTCGGGATTCTGCACGCCACCTGAGATTTTTACTTCGATGTTGGCTTCGGGCAGATCATCGTCGTCGCTGCAGGAAGTGAAACCGAATGCCACTAGAGGGAGGGCGAGAAGTGAGAGCAGTAATTTTTTCATGACAGTAATAGTAGTTGAAAGTTTGTTGATGTTGTTTAGTGTTATTTATGACTTTATAACACCGGTCAGGGCAAAATGGTTCGGAAATATGCCACAGTTTTGCAAAGTAAAATAAAATGGCGTAAATTTGCACTCTAAAACAAACGGATATCCAATGGGAATTTTCAGCAAACTTTTCTCGCGCGAGAAAAAAGAAACCCTTGACAAGGGGCTTGAGCGTACCAAGCAGGGTGTGTGGAGCAAGATCACACGTGCCATAGCCGGCCACAGCACCATTGATGATGACTTCCTCGATGAGCTGGAGGAGGTGTTCATCACGTCTGACGTGGGTGTGGAAACCACGCTCAAGATAATCGACCGCATACGTGATCGCGTGGCGCGCGATAAGTATGTGGGCACCGATGAACTTCACCGCATGCTCCGCGAGGAGATCGCAGCTCTGTTGGCTGAAAATGAAAAGACATCGCCCGATGCGCCTACGCGCGATTTCACTCTTCCGGCCGGAGCACGTCGCCCCTATGTGATCATGGTGGTGGGTGTGAACGGTGTAGGCAAGACCACTACGATCGGCAAGCTGGCTCATCAGTTCAAGGCTGCGGGCTGTAAGGTGGTGCTCGGCGCGGCCGATACATTCCGTGCGGCTGCCGTGGAGCAGCTTGACATATGGGGTGAGCGCGCAGGAGTGCCCGTGGTCAAGCAGCAGCTCGGATCTGATCCGGCTTCGGTGGCTTTTGACACCTTGCAGAGCGCTGTTGCGCAGGGTGCCGACGTGGTGATCATTGACACCGCCGGTCGACTCCATAATAAAAAGGGACTGATGGAAGAGCTGTCGAAGATCAAGCGGGTGATGCAGAAAGTGGTGCCCTCGGCCCCTGATGATGTGATGCTTGTGCTTGATGGCTCGACGGGACAGAACGCCTTTGAACAGGCTCGCCAGTTTGTAGCTGCTACCGACGTGACTTCGCTTGCCATCACCAAGCTCGATGGCACGGCCAAGGGCGGTGTGGTAATAGGCATAAGTGACCAGTTCGGCATACCCGTAAAATATATAGGACTGGGTGAGGGTATCACAGACCTGCAGGTGTTTGACAAGGGAGAATTCGTCGATTCTCTCTTCAGCGAGATGAATCAGTGATGCGTCGCCCTATAGTCAACATAGTGTCGCTCGGCTGCAGCAAGAATCTGGTCGACTCTGAACGCCTGCTCTCCATGCTCGGACGCAGCGGCATTGATGCGCGTCCGGTCGAGTCACCGTCGGCCTCAAAGGCCGATGTGGTGGTGATCAACACCTGCGGATTCATCGGCGATGCCAAAGAGGAGTCGATCAATACAATACTTGAAGCTGCTCAGGCCAAGGCCGACGGTACCGTGGGCCGTATAATGGTCATGGGCTGCCTGTCGGAACGTTATGCCAAGGAGTTACCGGCAGAGTTGCCTGAGGTAGACGGCTGGTTCGGAAAGTTTGACTGGCCCGGAATAGTGAAGCAGGTGGCCGCCATACACCCCGCCACTGTAGACTATGAGCGTGTGATCACGACTCCGCGCCATCATGCCTATCTCAAAATCTCGGAAGGCTGCGACCGCTTTTGTGCCTTCTGTGCCATACCTCTTATTACAGGGCGTATGCATTCGCGTACGATAGAAGATCTTGAATCCGAGGTGCGTTCGCTCACTGCCCGCGGTGTCAAGGAATTCAACGTGATTGCTCAGGATCTGTCGAGCTACGGACTTGATCTGCCCGGCAGGCGTCACCGTCTGCCTGAACTGGTGGAGCGTCTGGCTGACGTGCCCGGTGTGGAGTGGCTTAGGTTGCATTACGCTTATCCCTCTGATTTCCCATATGGGATTCTGCCGGTGATGGCTTCGCGCCCCAATGTATGCTCATATCTCGACATTGCCCTGCAGCATATTTCCGATCCGGTGCTGAAGAATATGCGTCGCCACATCACCGGTGCACAGACCCGTGAGTTGATAGCCCGTATGCGTGACGAAGTGCTCGGACTGCATCTGCGCACCACGCTGATGGTCGGTTTCCCCGGGGAGGGAGATCGGGAGTTTGACGAATTGATGGAGTTTGTGAAAGAAACACGCTTCGAGCGAATGGGCGCGTTTGCTTATTGCGAGGAGGAAGATACCTTTGCCGCCCGCAATCTGACAGACAGTGTGTCTCCGGAAGTGAAACAGGAGCGACTTGACCGCCTTATGGCCCTGCAGGAGAAGATCTCGACGGAAGTGCAGGAGAGCAAGGTGGGAAGCACACTACGTGTGATGGTAGACCGTGAGGAGCCGGAGTTCTATGTGGGACGCACGGAGTGGGATTCGCCTGAGGTGGACCCCGAAGTCCTCATACGCAAGACTACGCCCCTGACCGTCGGTGAGTTCACTGAGGTGAAGGTGGAGTCAGCCATGCCGTTTGAGCTGATAGCATCGCCTGCCGGTGAATAAGCTGCATCTGTTTAATCCTGAAAATGATCTTGCTTTGGCCGCGGCAACGGCCAACTACACGCCGCCGCGTGCCGCCATGGAGCTGCATCGCGGAGCCGCGCTGTTGCCGCTGTGGTATGCTGCGCCCGGTGACTGCGTTTATGCTCCTGAGGCTGATGCCGATTGGGCGGAGCGCATGGTCCGTCGTTTCGGACTTGGTGTGAGCATAGGTACTGAAGGAGAGCCTGCACCATGGGGCTGGAGTCACCATGCCGCCGCGCAGTTCCGCCGCATGGGCATCGACGGCCCGTTTCCAGACCTGGACCGTCTGCGTGAGCTGAGCCATCGCCGCACGGCCATGTGCCTGCACCATATGCTGCAATCCATGTCGTTGCCATATGAACTGCCTTCTGAACCGCAGGAAATTGCTTCGGTCGGAGAGCTTCCTGCAGGTACGGACTTCTTCATCAAAGCACCGTGGAGTGGCAGCGGGCGTGGAGTGGCAGACTGTGCCAATATGCCACGCAGTCAGGTGGAAAGGCTTTGTGAGGGGATAATCCGGCGTCAGGGTTCGGTAATGGTGGAGCCTCGGCTGGCAAAGGTGCGTGATTTCGCAATGCTTTTCGCCAGTGATGGACAGGGAGGCATCACTTACCGTGGATTGTCGTTGTTTTTCAACTCGTCCGGTTGTGCCTATGGTGGCAATATTGTGGCGCCGCAAACGCAGTTGGCCGAAAAGCTCGGCACGGATCATCTTGACGTGACCGCCGCAGCTGTGGGGCAGGCGCTGAAGACGCTTGTGGCCGGAGACTATGCCGGTCCGCTCGGAGTGGACATGATGCTATATCGGGCTGCCGATGGCCGCACACTGATTTGCCCGACCGTGGAGGTGAACCTGCGCATGACCATGGGGGCCGTGGCCCTGTCGCTTGAGCGCTTCACCAATGGACGTGTAAGCGAATTCCGCATTATCCCGCACCCCCAGGCCACTACCCCCGATTCCCTCTCTCTCCTCCCCCCGTCATCTCCCTTCACCTTCCTCCTTCAGCGTCATGTATTTTGAGTCATATTGACTCCGTCGGCCAATGTGCTTTTCAGTGAGGAGCGTTCAAAGCAGTATGTGAGTGCAATGAATCAAAATGGTCTAATATTCTTTGCTTGTACTGCAACATATATGTTAGTATTCCAAAGAATACGCACCTTGTATGTGTATTGTTGTAGGGCAGCTAACGATTAGGCTGATAGCTTTTTAGAAAATTTATTTAAATAAATCATTGAGGGTTACTTTGTTCTGAGCAATGGATGAGTGTGAGTTCTTCTTTAGGCCATAAGGCGTAATGAGAGTGATGTGAACCGCCTTTTTAGTCTTGGTGGCTTCGATGAAGTTACCGCGACGACGGCGGAGTTTCATTTCTTCGTCCTCGGTAATTGCGTACTCTTGCGCGGAGAAT
>CAZKRV010000129.1:0-4453 GCA_964555345.1 uncultured Bacteroides sp. | reverse complement strand
CAACATCAACCACGTGCGCAACTCGCACTACAACGACGACCCCTACTGGTATATCGTGGCCGACAAATACGGCATCTATCTCGAAGACGAGGCCAACCTCGAAAGCCACGAATACTACTACGGCGACGCATCTCTCTCTCACCCCGTGGAATGGCGCGATGCCCACGTGGCCCGCAACATGGAGATGGTTCACTCCCACTTCAACCACCCCTCCATCGTGATCTGGTCACTCGGCAATGAAGCCGGACCCGGCAAGAACTTCGTCGAGGCCTACAATGCCATCAAGGAAGTAGACACCAGCCGCCCCGTGCAATACGAACGCAACAACTGGATCGTCGACATGGGTTCAAATCAGTATCCCGCAATCCGCGACGTGCGCGAGCAGGTCAAGGGCAAGAGCAAGATCAAATACCCCTTCCACATCTCTGAATACGCCCACTCGATGGGCAATGCCGGCGGCAACCTCAAGGACTACTGGGACGCCATCGAATCCACCAACTTCTTCATGGGCGGCGCCATCTGGGACTGGGTAGACCAGGCCATCTGGAACTACACCCCCGACGGCAAGCGCTACATGGCCTATGGCGGTGACTTCGGCGACACCCCCAACGACGGCATGTTCTGCATGAACGGCGTGATGTTCCCCGACCTCACCCCCAAACCCGAATATGCAGAAGTCAAGAAAGTCTACCAGAACGTCGGTGTCAAACCCGTCGACATGACCAAGGGTCAATTCGAAGTGTTCAACAAGAACTACTTCACCACCCTCGACGAAAACTACTACATCACCTGGCAACTCGTCAAAGACGGCATCGTCGTTGAAAGCGGCGAGAGCGTCAACCGTCCGCGCATGGCCGTGGCACCCCGCTCATCGCAGATCATGTCCGTGCCCTACGACTATGACTCGCTCGATCCCGAAGGCGAATACTTCCTCAACGTGCAGTTCCGCCTCAACCACGACATGCCCTGGGCCAAAAAAGGCTACGTGCAGATGGAAGAACAGCTCCCCGTCAAGTCACCCGCTCCCTTCAAGCCCATCTCCGCCGCAAGCGCTCCCGTCACCGTAGGCACTGCCGACGGCTTCACCAAAGTGAGCGGCAACGGCTTCTCGATCGAGTTCAACGACGCCACCGGCGCAATCCAGTCACTCACCTATGGCAATGACCGCGTGATCACCGACGGCAACGGTCCCCGCCTCGATGCCTTCCGCGCACCGGTCGACAACGACGTGTGGTATTACAAGGACTGGTTTGCCAACGGCCTCCACAACCTCCGCCATCAGGTCACCAGCCACGACTGGCAGGCCAACCCTGACGGCACCGTGACCATCTACTACACCGTCAAGTCACAGGCTCCCGTCACCACCGCTGCCGAAGGTGGCACCTCCGGACGCTACCGCCTCACCGACGGCCGCGAGATGACCGACGATGACTTCTGCTTCAACACCACGCAATACTACACCATCTATCCCGACGGATCCATCGAACTGGAATCGGCCATCGACTCCAACAAGCCCGGTGCCCGCCTGCCCCGCCTCGGCTATGCCCTTGACGTACCCGCCGAATTCTCCAACTACACATACTATGGCCGTGGTCCCGAAAATAACTTCCGCGACCGCCGCGCCGGCTACAACATCGGCATCTACAAATCCACCGTGGCCGATCAGTTCGTGCACTTCCCCAAACCTCAGTCGATGGGCGGACGTGAAGACGTGCGCTGGGCAGCCCTGACCAACAATGCCGGCACCGGACTCATGTTCATCGGCACTGACACCATCAGCGTCAGCGCTCTCCCCTGGACCGAACTGGAGATGACCCTCGCAGCCCATCCTCATGAACTCCCCGCCAGCTCCGGCAACCACATTCACATCGACTCCCGCACCCTCGGACTCGGTGGCCTCAGCTGCGGACAGGGTGGTCCCCTCCCCCAGGATCAGCTCTATGCCGGACCCCACCGCATGGGCTTCATCATCCGTCCCGTCAAGGCCGATACCGACATGAGCGCCGCCAAGGTGGCCCCCGCCGGCATCACGCCCCTCGCTGCCAGCCGCTCCAAGGTCGGCAAGGTGACACTCTCTTCCGGATCAGACTCTGACCGCATCCTCTACTACACCCTGAAGCCCGGACAGAAAGCCCCCCGCAAGATCAAACCCATGCTCTACGCCGGCGAACCCATCGACATGCGCGATGGCGGCACCGTCGTGGCCTGGAAAGAAGACGCTCCCAAGGCACGGGTAGACATCGTCTACGAGCCCATATCCATCATACCCCTGGAGATCAGCTACGTTTCATCTCAGGAACTCTCCAACGGTGAAGCGGCCGCCAATCTGCTTGACGACGATCCCAGCACAATCTGGCACTCCGTCTATGGTGTCACCGTGGCCAACTATCCTCACCGCATCGAATTTGATGCCAGCGATGTCCAGGAAATGAAAGGCTTCACATGGCAGCATCGCCAGAGCGGCGCCAACGGCAACATCAAGGACTTCAGCATCGAAGTGAGCAACGACGGCAAGACGTGGACCCCCGTCATGACCGGCGCATTCACCACCTCCAAGCAGCCGCAGACCTTCACGTTCCCCGCTCCCGTCAAGGCCCGCTTCGTGCGCCTCAACGCCATCTCCTCGCAAAACGGAGCTGACTTCGCTTCCGGAGCAGAATTCCGCCTCATTAAGTAATACTGACCCACATAAGGCAGCCGGCATCAACATGTCGGCTGCCTTTATTATTTCCATGATCTACAGACTGCTACTGATCCTGACGCTCATTGCCGCACAGTGGCCCGCACTCCGGGCCAACGACTTTCTGCGTGCGCTCCCTTCAGTATCAGCTATCGTCACCGGCTATGCCGACTCCGACTCAGTGACCGCGCGTATGCGCCAGGCTCCGCTAACCCCCGTCGAAGGACTCTGGCAGATGCTCGACGGCGGCGCCCTCTTTGCCCTCGAGCGCCACACCGACCCCGCACTCCCCGCCTCCACCCAACCGGGCACCTACCGCCTCGTCATGGTCAAGGCACCGAGCCGCCTCATCAGACCCGGCACCGTCATCGGTCACGCCGTGGCCACCACCCAGGCCGACGTGCTCGAAGCCCGGATCTACACAGACTTCGCGCTCGAACATCACCTCGGACTGCCACGCTCCTTCACCCTCCACCTCGCTTCCGACGGGGCCGCCCTCACCTTCAAGCCGCGCAAGAGCCGCTTCACCATCAACGCATTCCGCCTGCTCCCATATATGTATCGCAACGTGGTGCGCCTGCGCGACAACCGCCCCGACAACCTCGACGGCGCCATACGCGTCTATCCTCCCGTCATTACTCCTCGCTTCGGTCCCCGCTACCTATGAAAAGACTGCTCCTCCTCACACTCGCCGGCACCCTGCTCCTGCTGCTCGCCCCCACTCCCACCGGCGCACGCCGCATACGCACCGGACCCTCCCGGGTGCCCCGCTCCACACAGACCGCGACCGACACCGCCACCGCCGTCAATGCCGACACAATCCTCGCACCGGATCCCGACGCAGTGCGCCTGAGCGGATTTGACAAGACTCTCCGCTCACCCAGCGAATCATTCTTCGTCACCAACTCCCTGCCCGACTCCTCCACCATAATCCGGCTTACGGTCACGTTTGACTACTTCGACATGCAGGGCCGACAGCTCCACAGCGCCGACCACACCATTCCCTGCCGCATTCCCCCCCGCGCCACCCGTCGCCTCTCCGTGCCCTCCTGGGATAGCCAACACACCTTCTACTACCACCGCTCTCCCGCCCCCCGCCGCTCCTCAGCCACCCCATTCACCGTCCGCTCAACCCTACGCTCAGCCATCACCATCACAAGGCAGCACGAATTTTAATGCGGTTTGGGATTTTTTTTGTAACTTTGCGTGCTTAATTTTCGTCATTTCTATTCGATTATGAACATATCACTGAATTGGCTGCGCCGCTATGCCGATATCAACCTCTCGCCCAGCGAACTGACTGCTGCCCTAACCTCCATCGGACTGGAGTGTGACGCGGTAGAGGAAGTGGAATCGATACGCGGCGGTCTGCGCGGCATTGTAATCGGCAAGGTGCTCACCTGCGTGGAACACCCCGACAGCGACCACCTTCACGTCACCACTGTTGACCTGGGACTCGACGAAGGCCCGGTGCAGATCGTCTGCGGCGCCCCCAACGTGGCAGCCGGACAGACCGTAGTGGTGGCCACCGTCGGCACCACTCTCTACGACGGAGACAAGGAATTCAAGATCAAAAAAAGCAAGATACGCGGCGTGGAATCATTCGGCATGATCTGTGCCGAAGATGAAATCGGCGTCGGATCCTCCCACGACGGCATCATCGTCATCACCGACAGCGAACCGGCTCCCGGCACCCCCGCTGCCGAATACTTCGGACTCACCTCCGACTACGTGATGGAAGTGGACCTCACCCCCAACCGCATCGATGCCGCC
>CAZKRV010000128.1:0-4490 GCA_964555345.1 uncultured Bacteroides sp. | reverse complement strand
GGGCACATGCCTCAACCCCGCTGCCGCCGTTGGCTCCGCAGTATCTGCTTTTTTTAACATTTATTGTGATGCTTTTTTTGAAACATATTTGCACATATCGTGGAAAATGTGTAATTTTGCACCGCTGATTTGATAGAAGCACACTGAAAAAGCTGGCCTATTTCCTCAGTAATGCCGTAATTTATAGATGAAAATGCCTTTATATAATCTCAATAGTTCGTCAACACACGATTGCTGTGTCGGGAAATCACGAGGCTTCACCCCCCCCATTTCCGATGCAATAGATTGTGTTTCAGCCGATTATATGCAAACGGTTGCTTCGGCTGAAATCTCGGACTGGTTTTGGTCGGTCGCCCATGCTGGGCGGTCGGCTATGATTGTATATTGATGTTGACCTGTGAATCGGTAAAAACATAGATAGATATAAACCAATTATAACTGAACCGCCCGACCAATCGCCCGCTAAGGCCCTGTAAATAATGAAACTGAAGAAGCTGATACTGACGCTCGTGTGCGTCCTCGGTGCTTTCGGACTCCGTGCCCAGCACGTGGCCCTGAAGACCAACCTGCTCTCCGACGTGGCCCTCTCGCCCACCATCGGCATCGAGGCCGGACTTGCCCCCAAGTGGAGTCTGGATCTCACCGGCATGCTCAATGCCTGGACCATCAATGGCCACAACCTCAAGCAGTGGCAGGTCAAGCCCGAGCTGCGCTATTGGTTCTGTCAGCGCTTTGCCGGCCATTTTGTGGGCGTCCACGGCATCGGCGGACAGTTCAACTGGGGCAATATCGACAACGATATCAAGTTTCTCGGCACTGACTTCTCCAAGCTCTCCGATCATCGCTATCAGGGCTGGATGGCCGGCGCAGGCATAGCCTACGGTTACTCCTGGATCCTCTCACGCCACTGGAACATCGAAGCCGAAATCGGCATCGGCTGGATCCACTCCTGGTTCGACGAATATCGCTGCGCCGACTGCGGCCGCAAGACCCGCTCCGACCTCCAGCACGACTACTTCGGCCCCACTAAGGCCGCAATCAACCTGATCTACACTTTCTAATCTGACCTTCACCCCCGATGATACAGAAACGCCTCACAAACCTCTTAGCAGCAGCCCTGCTGACTCTCTGCCCCGCGGCCTCCGCGCTGGCCAAGGCCCCTGCGTCTGCCCTGAAGGTCTATGACATGGAAGTGGCAGTCGACGAGCAGTCGCGCACCCTGGCCATCGACGTAGACCTGCGTCTGGCCGACATCAATCTCCCCAAAGACCGCGAAATCCGCTTCACCCCCGTGGTCATCAGCGCCGACGGCTCCCAGTCCGTCACCCTGCGCGAGGTCATCATTGCCGGCCGCAACCGCTGGTATTGGTACATGCGCAACGGAGGCCTCAACACCGACTCCCGCCGCGTCTATCGCGCCGGAGCCGACCAGGACCACGCCTCCTTCACCGAACGCATTGACTTCGCTGACTGGATGGGCGATTGCACCGTCGAGATGCGCGAAGAGGCCGCCAACTGCTGCGCCACTCCACGCCCCGTGCCCGGCACCAGCCCCAACGGACTCATCGAGCTGGCACGCATACGCACCGAGCGCCCCGCCCTCCTGGCCGAATTCGTGTTCGCTCCGCCGGTCGATGCCGGTCCCGTCTACAAAGAGCTGAGCGGCAGCGCGTTCATCACCTTCGTGGTCAATCGCACCGAACTCAAGCCCGACTATATGATCAACCGCTCCGAGCTGGCCAAGATCATCAACTCCATTGACTACGTGCGCAATGACTCCGATGCCACCATCACCCACGTCCACATCAAGGGCTTCGCTTCGCCCGAAGGTCCCTATGACAACAACGTGCGCCTGGCCAAGGGCCGTACCGAGACCCTCCGCCGTTACGTGCGTGACCTCTACTCCTTCCCCGACACCACCATCACCTCCTCCTATGAGCCTGAAGACTGGGGCGGCCTCTGCGCCTATCTGCGTGACTCCATGGACTATAAAATCGACCACCGCGCCGAGATCCTCGAAATCATCGACTCTCCGCTCGGATTCGATGCCAAGGACCACACTATCCGCCAGCGCTTCCCCCAGGACTATTCCGTGATCCTCAAGGAGATCTACCCGTGGCTGCGTCACTCGGACTACACCGTGCGCTACTCCATACGCACCTACACCGATCTGGCCGAAATCCGCCGCGTGTTCGCTACTGATCCCACCCGCCTGCGCAATGTCGACTTCTACACCCTCGCCCAATCCTATCCCGAGGGCAGCCCCGAATACTGCGCCGTGTTTGAAAAGGCCGTCGAGGTCTATCCTGACGATCCCGGATCAAACCTCAATGCGGCCAACATACGCATGGCTGCAGGCGAATATGACCGCGCACAGAGCCATCTGCTCAAGGCCGGACGCTCGGCCGAGGCTGACTTTGCCCGCGGAGTCCTGGCCGCCCGCCGCGGTGACTATGCCGAAGCCCTCCGTTACTTCGAGGTGGCCCGCGAAGCCGGAGTGCCCCACTCGCAGGAATACATTGAAAGCATCAATGCTCTCCGCGACTATCACCCCGTAACCTATTCGGTCGAGCGCATGGCCCGCACCGAAAATCAATAAACCAACAACTTAGAAATCAATTAACAAACAAAACAAACAATTAACCAATCTCTTTAACACATGAACAAATTTGCAAAACTGTTCGCAGGTATGGCCGTGATCTCCCTCGCTGCCTCCTGTTCCAGCGACGAACCCGTTGCTGGTGGCAACAACGTGCCTGACCTGACCGAGGACTCCAAGGTCTACCTCACAGTCAGCATTAACGACGCTAACTCTTTTGGCCGCGCTGAAGGAGAGTATGAAGATGGCCAAGGTGTTGAAAACACCGTAGCTTCTGCCCGTTTCTTCTTCTTTGATGACAAAGGCCTTTTCGTAACCGAAGCTAATGTGTGGGCTGGTCCTGGCAATCCTGATGCAAGCGAAAACATCGAACTTAAGAGCAATACTCAGCTCGTGCTTCAGGGCCTCAAAGAGAAGAAACTTCCCAAGTACCTTCTGACTGTTATTAACTGCCCTCTTAAAGCGGATTTTGAGGTAAATCCTGGTCAGACTATTGAATCTGTCAGCACTTCGCTGTTCAATATTAAAAATGGCAGCAACTTCATCATGTCTACCACCAGCTTCATTCCCGAGACTACTGACAAAAATTACGATGTCAAATATCCTTTTGTCAACGTACTTGATGCAGACAAGTTCCTTGTAAATGAGCCTGCAGATCCTGCTACAATTAAAAAGGAGAACATTGTTAACATCTATGTCGAGCGTCTTGCCGCTAAGGTATCGTTGGAGGCTTCCAGCGAGTATATGCCTGTTGAAGTAACTGTTGCCGGTTTTGAAAATAACGAAGATTTCGATGCAGAAGGCAAAGAAGTTTCGGGCGATGACAAAGGTAAAACTAAGCTCTATGTTAAAATCAATGGCTTCGATGTGACTACTACTGAGAATCAGAGCTATCTCTCGAAGCAGATCCTTAACTTTGCTACAGAAGAAAGCGTATGGAGTGGTTGGAATTACAGCCCATATTTCCGTAGCTTCTGGGGTAAGTCCGTAAATTATGGTGAGGCTGCTCCCTCTCTCAATGAAATATATCTCAAAGATATTGCGAACGCAAAACTGGCTCCTGTATACACATATGAAACCACCAACACTCTTGCTAATGTACAGAATGAGAATGGTCATGTGAAGGAATCTACTGTGCCCTGCGCTATCATATCTGCTACCATTTATGAGAAAGATGGTAATGAATATAAAACTGTTGATCTCGTTCTGTACAATGGTGTCTATTATGAAAAGGGCCATTGGGTAGATTATGCTCTCAATGTTCTCCAGGCTAGCAATATCCTCAATATTTATACTGCTACCCAAACTACTACTGAAGAAGGCACAACAACCGTATATAATGGCATTCCTGCTTCTGCTGTGAAGGTTGTTGACGCAGGCAATGGCACTGTAGCTCTTGAGCTGAATGGCACTCCGTTTGCGGATGCAGAGAAACTGTACAAGAAGAATCAGGATGGTGGATATGACGAATATACTGAAGAAGAAGCCGCCACTGCTATCTCTAAGATTTCGGAAAACCTCAAAGAAATTGGCACTGCTGAAGGCTTCAAGAATGGTCAGTCTTACTACACCATTCCTCTGAAGCATCTCCGTGAAAACGAAAAAGCCACCTCCAGCAAGTACCCTGTTGATGCAGAAGGTCAGTATGGTTTGGTTCGTAACCACTGGTATCAGATTAAGGTTGGCAAGGCAGTGAAGCTTGGTAAAGGTATCTACGAACCCAAAGATGATGAAAAATTCACGCCTAACGACAATCCTAACGATGACACCTATGCTCTCGGCGCCCAGATCAACATCCTCTCCTGGCGTATCGTTGGCCAGAGCGTTGACCTCTAAGCCTCTGCTTACAGCATAACAATCCTATAATACAAAAGTCGGGCGCATCAGCGCC
>CAZKRV010000127.1:0-4532 GCA_964555345.1 uncultured Bacteroides sp. | reverse complement strand
ACTCGTGACCTCACCCAAAGTGGCCAGCTACTTCTTGTAGCCAGAAATGAGCGCTTATGGATTTTGCGTCAAGCTCACCGACGCTATCCGCTCACAGAAGTTTGACTTCATCGTTGTCAATTACGCCAACGGCGACATGGTGGGCCACACCGGCATTTACGAAGCCATCGAAAAGGCTGTAGTGGCCGTAGACGAATGCCTTATGGCCACAATCGAGGCCGCCAAGGAATCGGGCTATGAAGCCATCATCATCGCCGACCACGGCAATGCCGACAACGCCATCAATGCCGACGGCACCCCCAACACCGCCCACTCGCTCAACCCCGTGCCCTGCGTCTACGTTACCGACCGCAAAGACGCTCACGTGGCCAACGGCAAGCTGGCCGACGTGGCTCCCACAATTCTCTCGATAATGGGTCTGCCCCAGCCTAAGGAGATGACGGGCCACTCCCTGATCAGCGAATAATCAAGTCATCACAACCTCACTGATCCCCGCCGCCTACGGCAGTTGCCGGAACGGTGGGGATCTTCGCATGATATATGACACCCAAGACACTCGGAGAGATAGCAGCCACCCTCGGCTGTGTGCCGGTGAAGCATCCTGACAGGGTGATCGACTCGGCCCTGACCGACAGCCGCTCGCTCACCTCGCCGGAATCATCGATATTTTTCGCCCTGACCACCGACACTGACGACGGTCACCGCTTCGTAATGCAGATGATCGAAGCCGGAGTGCGCGCATTTGTGGTCAATCGACTTCCGGAAGGAGCAGATCCCGACAGCGCAGACTTCCTGATAGTCCGTGATCCGCTCGAAAGCCTGATGAAGCTCGCATCGGCCCACAGGGCGCTATGCACGTCGACCACGGTGATAGCCGTGGGCGGCTCGCGTGGCAAGACTCTGGTCAAAGAGGGACTGCACCGCGCGCTCAGCACCGTGGCACCCTCTACCCGCTCTCCCCGCAGCTGGAACAGCCGCGTGGGAGTGCCGCTATCGCTGCTGCGCATTGATCCGGCCACTCACCGCTATGCCGTGATCGAGGCCGGAATATCCCGGCGCGGCGAGATGCAGACTCTGGCAGACATGATCAGGCCCGACGTGGCTGTGATCACCAATGTGCTCCCCGGCGAGCATGACGAAGGCTTTGCATCACTCGAAGAGAAGAGGGCCGAAAAGATGGTGCTCACCAAAGGTGTCCCCAAAGTGATAGCGCCGGATTACTGCACCTCCGAGAGTTTCAACGGCCGACTCTGCGCTGAAGTGCTCGCTGCGATCGCACCCGGCATAGACACACCACCGGTCATGCCGCCGATACGCACACGCCTCGACGTGACGGAAGCGGTCAATGGCTGTCTGCTGATCTCCGATCGCTTTACCTGCGACTTGCAGTCGCTCGAACCGGCACTTGATTTCATGGCGCGCCGACGCACCGCGCAGCGCACCGCCACACTGCTGCTTGATACCTCGGCAGACTTCTCTGCCGACATTCTGCATCGGCTTATAGACAGCTACAAGATAGACCGGTTCATCGGTATAGGCAAGATATTCAGGGAAGGAGCGGAGCATTATCCGGCCGGCTCCTTGATCTTTGACTCAGCCGAGGAATGCCTGAACTCACTCTCAGCCGCCGACTTCAGTTCCGAACTGATTCTGGCCAAAGGAGAGCCCGGCGGTGCGGCCGACATGATAGCCGAGCGTCTGCGCTCGCGTCACCATGAAACCGTGCTCGAAGTCAACCTCGATGCCATAATCCATAACTTCAACCACTTCAAGGCCATGATCCACTCCGGCACCGGCATAGTGGCCATGGTCAAGGCCTCGGGCTATGGAGCAGGGTCATACGAACTGGCTAAAACCCTGCAGGCTCATGGAGCCGCATATCTGGCAGTGGCGGTAGTAGATGAGGGAGAAGAGTTGCGGCGCGCGGGAATCACCATGCCGATCATGGTGCTCAACCCTAAGGTCACGAACTACAATTCACTGTTCGCCAACCGGCTGGAACCAGAGATATTCAGTTTCGACATGCTCGGCGAA
Organism: uncultured Bacteroides sp.; assembly: GCA_964555345.1. Lineage (GTDB taxonomy): Bacteria > Bacteroidota > Bacteroidia > Bacteroidales > Muribaculaceae > UBA3263. Next base: position 2,498 of record CAZKRV010000127.1, on the reverse strand, counting down.
ATCATACGTGAGGCCGAAAAGCGCGGCATAAAGGACTATCCGGTACATATCAAATTCGACACCGGAATGCACCGCCTCGGATTCCTGCGCGAAGATATCCCGGCACTGGGAGAGATGCTGCGCCGGACCGATACGGTCAAGGCCCGCTCCATCTTCTCGCATCTGGCCACGGCTGATTGTCCAGATCTTGATGACTATACACTCGGACAGCTCCAACTGTTTGATGATATATGCACCGAAATGACAGCTGAAATCGGCCCAGGATTCCTGCGCCACATCCTTAACTCAGCCGGCATAGCCCGCTTTCCGCAGTGGCAATACGATATGGTGCGCCTCGGCATCAGCCTCTACGGAGTCGACATACTTGGCATACCCGCCACATCGGAACTACGCACGGTGTCGACACTGCGATCCATAATAATATCGCTGAAAAAATGGCCCAAAGACACTCCTATCGGCTACGGACTACGCACGGTGCTTGATCATGATGCATTGATAGCCACCGTGCCCATAGGCTATGCCGACGGACTTAACCGACGGCTGAGCAACGGTACCGGCCACGTGATGGTGCGCGGCACCCGCTGCCCGATCGCGGGCAATGTGTGCATGGACGCCTGCATGGTCGACGTAACCGCTGCCGGAGCCGATACCGCCGTAGGCGACCCGGTGGAGATCTTCGGCGAACAAATGCCGGTCAGCGAAGTGGCCGATGCCATCGGCACCATACCCTATGAAGTACTCACCTCTGTATCTCCCCGCGTCAAGCGGGTATATTACCGCGAATGAACTCACCCCGACAGATCAATATAGAAGACTTCGACTATCCGCTGCCAGATGAACGGATAGCCAAATTTCCGCTCGCCGAACGCGATGCCTGCCGGCTGCTCGTGCACAAGGCTGACGGAAGCATATCCACTCATAGTTTCCGCGAAATCCCCGACCTGCTTCCGGCCAATGCCATGCTGATCTATAACAACACCCGAGTGATCAATGCGCGCCTGCGTTTCCGTAAGCCATCGGGAGCATTGATCGAAGTGTTCTGCCTCGAACCGGTCAGTCCAGTGGACTATACGGTAAACTTCGCAAGCCAAGGCCCAGTCGACTGGCTCTGCTTCGTGGGCAACTCCAAGCGCTGGAAGGAGGGCAAACTGAGCGGCATGGTCAGCATTGACGGAGACGAAGTAACTCTCACTGCTGAACGCATATCTAAAAATGAGAAAGACTCAGTGGTGCAGCTGGAGTGGGACGGCCCCTACACTTTCGCCCAGGTGATCGCCGCCGCCGGCGAACTTCCTATACCTCCATATTTGAACCGAGCCACAAGCGAATCGGACAATGAGGACTACCAGACTGTCTTCTCACGCATCGACGGCTCAGTCGCGGCCCCCACAGCCGGGCTACACTTCACCCCCGCCCTACTTGAAGAGATTGACCGCAAAGGAATCGAAAGACGCGAACTGACCCTTCATGTAGGGGCAGGCACTTTCCAACCGGTGCAAACCGACAGCATCGGCGAACATCGCATGCACAGCGAATTCATAGCCGTGAGCCGTGAACTGATTCTGGAACTTGCCGAAACCGAACGGCCTGTGATCGCCGTTGGCACCACTTCGGTACGCACACTCGAAAGCCTGTATCATCTCGGTTGCCGCGCCGCCACAGGACAGTCCATAGATGAGCTGCCGCAGTGGTATCCTTACGACCCATCGCACCCGAACCTAAGCGTGAAAGAGGCCCTGACGGCACTTGCAGCTGTGAGTGGTCCTGTACTTATCGCCTCCACGCGGGTGATCATAGCACCAGGATACAAGTACCGGATTGTAGATGGAATGGTCACTAATTTCCATCAGCCACGTTCAACCCTTCTGCTGCTTGTGAGCGCCTTCGTGTCGCCCAACGACTGGCGTCCGATCTACCGCCATGCCCTCGCCGACCCCACCTTCCGCTTCCTCTCCTACGGCGACGCCTGCCTGCTCCTCCACTGACACTATAACTTACTATGCAAAAAGCGCGGGCTGAAAAGTCCGCGCTTTTTGTTGTGGTATGGTATGTATTATTTGGTTATTTAGCTTTGGAGAGCTTTTCGATGGTCTGGCGGTAGGAGTCAGCGTTAGCGGGATCAACGATGATCATCTTCTCGACGTAGTTGATAGCTTCGGGATAGTTCTTCTGGTCAAGATTGTATTTGATAAGCAGGCCATAAGCTTCCTTGTAGACAGCGGCACGCTTGGTCACGTTCTCAGAGTCAGCATCAAGAAGTTCAAGTGTGCGCAGATAGCAGTCAGCTGCTTCCTGGCTCATCTCACCACCATTGGAGGTGATCAAAATGCGGCCTTTACGCTGGGGGATACGGTAATCGTTGTCAACCAGTTCAAGTACCTTGTCGATGGTCTTGACAGCCTTGTCGGCAACGTCGGCGCGTTCTGCGGCCTGAGTTTCGGGGTCGAAAGCTGAGATGGCGCTCATGTAGCGGCCGGAGAGCACGAAGAGGTCGTTGG
>CAZKRV010000126.1:0-4574 GCA_964555345.1 uncultured Bacteroides sp. | reverse complement strand
TCTGCCGCGATAAAGACGCCGTCAGCGCCATCTCCCTCATGGCCGAGGCCTGCGCATGGGCAAAGGAAAAGGGCCTGGACTTCGGCCAGATGCTGGCCGACATTTATGTGGCCAATGGATTCTCGCGCGAAGAGGGCATCTCAGTAGTGCGCCCCGGCAAGAGCGGCGCCGAAGAGATCGTGGCCATGATGAAGAATTTCCGCGCCAACCCGCCCAAGAGCCTTGGAGGCAGTCCCGTGGCCACCATCAAGGACTATGCCGACCTGAACCTGACCGACGTAGCCGCCGGCACCGTGACCAAGATGGATATGCCCACCACCAGCAATGTGCTCCAGTACTTCACCGCTGATGGCTCCAAAGTATCGATCCGTCCTTCCGGCACCGAACCTAAGATCAAATTCTATATCGAAGCAAAGGCTCCCATGGCCTCAGCCGCCGACTACGACAAGGCTGCTGCAGCTGCCAAAGCGAAGATCGAAGCCATCAAGGCCGACCTCGGCATCTAAGAAGAAATAAATAACACTAATATAAAACAAAGGGGCTGTGTCGTAATTTTGACACAGCCCCTTTCAGTTTGGGATATTGGGAGTTAGAATTTAAAGCCGAGGGAAAGGACGAGCTGGTTGCGGGTGTCGGAGACCTTGGCGCGGGGGGGAGCGGGAGCGCCGACGGGCACTTCATAGCCATCGTTGCCGGAGATGCAGGGGAAGGAGGAGAATGCCTGCCAGTGACTGTCACGCGTCTGGTGCACGTATGCCAGGTCGAGATAGAACGAGTTGTAGCGGTAACCGAGACCGGCAGTATAGAGCTGGGTCACGTCCTGAAGTTCGGTGATGGTCTGGGTGCCGGAAGTGTAGAAGTAGGTCTTGCCGGTGAGTGCCTGCGTGGTGGAGGGAGAGGTCTTGTAGCTATAGCCGAGACGGGCGCTGAAATGGCGGTTTATGCGGTATTCGGCACCGAGACGGATAGTCGATGTCGGCTTGTAGTAGTGCTTGATGTCACGCACGGCAGCGGCTTCAAGCACCTGATTGTCCATGATGCTCTGCATGGTGCCGTCGTCAGGCATGGTGATCTTCATGGAAGGATAAGCGTCATACTGATAGTCGGCCGAAATAATGAAACGACGGTCAATCACACCGGCCAGTGAGCCGATGAAGCGCCAGGGGGAGCGGATCTTTGCATTCCATTCGCCATATTCGGAGGTGGCATAGGGATTGGTGGTTTCGTTGCCCTTGTAGCCGTAGTCACCATGATCGTCGGACGATATAAGGTCATAGCCCACCCAGGCATTGGTGCCGTAGGTAAGTTTATACCATGTGGGGGTGTGCACGGCCAAGCCGATGCGGAACTCATTTACCGGTTTAATGATCAGGCCGAACTTCATGTTGAAGCCTGTGCCCGACACGGCCTGGTAGTTCTGGAGATTCCAGTCGGCGGCACCGATATTGTATTCGCCACGATAGTCAGACGGAGCGCCTCCATAAGCAATCTGATCAAGATAGCGGTGTGTGGGAATGTAGGCACCGCCGATCGATTCGTCATAGTATGTCTCGCTGGTGAAGCTGATGTCATTGATGCCGAAACCGATACCCCAGTAGACGATGTCGGCGAAATTACCGCCGAAGTCTATGGCATATTCATCGATGTGACCGCTCTGCTTGGTCCATGTGGTGGCATCGCCTATAGAGCCTTGTCCCCACAAGCCCACGTAGCCGCCATCTTCGGCCGGCACGATCAGGCCGGCGTTGGCGCCAAGTATTGACAGATATGGCAGCCCTGACGGGGAGGCGAAGGGATCATAGTCATCAGTGCCGATCAGTTCATTAAGGGCGTATCGGCCGGAAAACGAGGCTATATAATTTGACATGGAGGTGTTCATGGTCGGAATGGCTCCGCGATAGCGGCGGTCAAACGACTGGAGCCTATTGTAGCTCACACCCCAGGAGAAAAACGGCATCACACTGCCTCCGGTATATGTCGAGCCTACGTAACCGAAGTTATTGAACGAAGTCGAGGTCTGCTTCTCAGTGAAAGAGAATGATCCAGACTTGAATCCAGTGCGCTGAAAGTCAAACTCCACCGAGGCGCCGACCTCGCTGCCGGTGTAGACACCGATGCCGGCGGGATTCTGCGTGAGGGTGGATATATCGCCGCCAAGCGCTCCGAAAGCTCCGGCCATTGACATGAATCGGGCCGAGCCACGCAGTTCGGTCTGCGATATCTGAAACGCATCAAATGCGCTCTGGGCCGACATCAGCGCCGGAAGTGCCGCCACGGCTGCGGCTATATAGATCTTTTTCATACTATACGTGAGTCCTTTTATAGTTTTATGTGAGAGTGTAAAGATTCAACGCCTATCAATGACGGCCTCCGCGTCCACCGCCACCACCGGATGAACGGCCACCGCCGCTCGAGCGCGATCCGCCGAAACTGCCGCTATTGTAGCTGCCTGATGAGCGGGTGTTGCTTCCGCCACTGTTGTAGCGGCTTGATGAGGAAGATGATGACGAGCGGCTGCTGCCGGAATAATCATTGCTATTGTAGGTGCTGCTTGAGCGACCGTTAGATGAGCGGTTGGTGTTGACATTCCAGGTCGACGAAGAGCGGCGTCCGGTAGATGAGCCCGACGACGCATTAGCCGATCCGCGGTTTGTGCCTACGCCGGCAGGACGGGTGCGATCCGAGGGATTGTAGGGGGTGCTCCACGATCCACGGTTGCGCGACGATCCGTTATTAGTGGCCGTGGCGCCACTGCCCGAAGACGGGCGATTATGGCCAGCAGAGGCATTGCTGCCGGGACGCGACGATCCGGGACGACCGGCCGAAGCGACAGATGATCCGGGACGGGCAGCTGGACGCCAGGCGCCAGGCGAAGCCGGACGGCCTCCACCGGCCCAGGCAGGATGGTGACCGGGTCCGGGGTGCGGGTGGTGCGGACCTCCGCCCCAGCCCCAGCTCCAGGAGGGGCCCCAGCCCCAACCCCAATTCCAGGCGGGATCCCAACCCCAGCCCCAGTTCCAGGAGGGGCCCCAGCCCCAGCTCCAGCTCCATGACGGGCCTATATAGCTATAGCCCCACAGCCATGGACGATAATAGCCGGGAGCAACGGCCCACGACCACGCCGAGGAGTAGTAATAAGGTGGCCACCAGTAGTCGGTAGGATTGATGTCGTTGACATAGATATTGATCGTAGAGGGGGAGGCGGCGTTGACCTCGGCCAGTTCGCCGTCAGCATAGTTATAGTAATATGCCACCTCGGGATCATTGGCCTCGATCACCACATCAGGGTTATGGAAACGCTCGATGCGTCGGGTATATTCGAAATTGTCGCCGATCGAATCCACCACGTTCTGCTTCACGGGAGCATAACCTGTCCGACGATTATATTCGTCGACGCTGCGGCTGCTACCTGAAGTCACCACGGGCACATAGTTGTCGGCCGGAGCATAGCCTTTCGACACCGTGCGCTGCTGCTTCTTGGCGATAGCTTTGGCAGCGGAAGAGCCATAGATGTCGTCATCGTAGAAGTCCTGGGCCAGAACGCTCGTGGCCGACATAGCAGCCATGGCAGCGCCCAGTAGAGTCAGTCTGGTGAAAGTTTTCATATCGGTATCTCCTATAATATGGTTGTCTGCATTTTAGACTCATGATGCCGGTGCGGGTTTAACGCCGGCCGGGCAACTTCACGAGTAGGAAAGCAAAAATACTCATATTTTTTCATATCGCCTGCATTTTTAAGTATTTTTTTGTTTTACTGCATCATTTTCCGACCATTACCGCGCCGCGGCATCATAATCGCACAAAGCGGCGCTCCCTGATGGCAGGGGCGCCGCTTGACGTTGAGTTTCAGAGTATCAAAAGGTTAGTCAAGTTTCTTTTTTTCGGAGAGATCCGACTATTATTTGCCGGACTCAACTGCGGGTTTCATGTCATAGGAGAGCATGGCCAGCGAGAAGCCCCAATAGATGAAGGCGAGCGAAGTCATGAACGCCACGTTGACGGTATTGGCCACATAGCCTTCTTCCATGAAGATGAAGCCGATGAGCAGGAGCAGAATGCCGTTGACGATGTGGAGCCACCAGTAGCGCTGGCCACGGGAGTTGACGGCACCAACAAGAGCACCTATGCCCCAGAAGATGAACACGAAGGCGATAAAGTAGGGGAAGACGGCCTCGGCAAGGATCACACTGCGCACAAGCATGAAGCCGATAAACATATCAATAATGCCACCGGCAAGCCACCAGCCCCAGCCTCTGGGACGCTCGGCACCGGCCGATACACAAAGCTGAACCACACCGGCCACGATGAGCATCCAGCCGAAGAGCACGGAGGCTACTGCATAGCCTTGTACGGGGAAGAACCAATAGGCGAATCCTGCGATTACCATAAGAATGCCGACCAAAAGCACGACCCACCATGCTTTGCTGCGGCCCCAGAAGTTAGAGATCTGTTTCATAATGTTGTTGAAAGTTGTTAGTTAAACGTAAGTATTTGTTATTTCCTTTTTATCTAATTAACACTCTCCGTCACATTTTAGTTCGCAAAACAGACACAGATTCCTAATATCCCAAAAT
>CAZKRV010000125.1:0-4595 GCA_964555345.1 uncultured Bacteroides sp. | reverse complement strand
GTCCTGATGTCAATGAATCCATAAGCCGCTTCGGTGTGAACTCCAAGGGCGATATCCGCTTCGGACTTGCCGCCATCAAGGGTGTGGGGATCAACGTGGTTGAAGGAATATTGCGTGAGCGCGATGCCAACGGGCCATTTACCTCCATCTATGACTTTGTGGAGAGAGTGGACACCGGCTGCGGACTCAACCGAAGGGTCATCGAGTCGCTGGCACTTGCAGGCGCGTTTGACTGCTTCAGCTCGGAGCTGAAGCGCGAGGACTTCTTTGAGGTTAACAACCGTGATGAATCTTTTTCAGAGCAGTTGATACATTACGGGCAGCTCTATCAGCGTGACCGCGCGCAGCAGTCAGCTTCGCTATTCGACGAACTGGCCGATGCCGACATTTCGACGGCCGGACGCCCGCCTGTAAAGCCGGCGGTGCCGTGGGCGGATGCTGAGCGCCTGGCGCGCGAACGCGAACTTGTGGGCATGTATCTTTCGGCCCATCCACTTGATCCATATTATATGGACCTGACCTATGCCGCCACTCCGATCAAGGAATTTCAGGCCGAAGGAGCCGATGTGGTCGAAGGTATGGAACTGCGTATCGGCGGTATGGTTACCGACTTCCAGACCCGGCAGGGTAAGGGTGGACTCTTCGGCATATTGAAGATGGAGGACCTGAGCGGCTCTACGGAGTTGCGCTTGTTCGGACAACAGTTTGTGCAATACAACGGCTATGGAGTGCCTGGCACCCAGATTATGGTCACCGGAAAATATCAGCGACGCTACAATGGCGAGGAGCTGCGATTTAATATCACCGATATATCGTTGCTTTCCAATGAGCACGGCCGGGCTATCCGAGGCATCATGATCAATCTGCCTGTTGACCGCGTCAACGATACCCTCTGCGCCCTGTTGAGAGAGCATTCTGTCAGCACTGAAGCAGACCGTGGAGAGTTGAGATTCCGCTTGTTTGACCCGAAGATCGGACGTGCCGTGACACTTAATTCGGGAGTTCGCATCCCTATTAACAGACGGCTTGTGGAACTGCTTGAGTCGCTCGACATAGAATTCCAAATACTGAAACATAATAACAACTAACCTAACCATAAACCCTCTAAAAACACGAAACCATGACATTTACCGACGAAAACGTACACGACATCATCGCCTCCGGCCAGCCCGTAATGATTGACTTCTGGGCCACTTGGTGTGGCCCCTGCGTGGGTATGACTCCCGCTGTAGAAGCTGTGGCTAAGGAATATGAAGGACGTGCCGTGGTGGGCAAATACAACATCGACGAACAGACCGATCTGGCCATGAAGTATCGCATCATGTCCATTCCCACCATTCTCTTCTTCAAAGACGGCAAAAAGACCGATCTCCGTCTTGTTGGCGCTCAGTCTATTGAGACTCTCCGCGCTAAACTCGACGAGCTGCTGGCTCTCTGATCGCCGCACAGCGTGAAACTCATAGCCGCCCCCTTGCTGCAATCATGGGCAAGGGGGCGGCTACGTGTATTATTGTGTTGTGTATCAGTGGGCAAGTACGTGTGCCACGTCGGCAGCTATGGCCTCTTTCAGCGCTTCGACGGAGGGAAACCGTTGTTCGTCGCGGATCCGTCCGGTGAATTCCAACCGCAGTGTATGACCATAAAGGTCGCCATTAAATCCGATTAGATGTGCTTCGACTGACAATGGCGCTCCCGGGCGGTCTACGGTAGGGCGCGAACCGACGTTGACCACGGCCGGTAACCCCAGTGCTGTCGCTTCATAGACTCCTGGTGCTGGCAGCAGTTGCCCCGGCGCTATCTCCACATTGGCCGTAGGGAAGCCGATGGTACGTCCGAGTTGCTTGCCGCTGACCACCTTTCCGCTAAGAGCGAATGGCCTGCCAAGCAGCTTATTAGCTTGAATGATATTGCCTCCTGTTATCAACGCTCTGATGGTACTGGAACTTACTTGCGTATGTTCCGGCAATTCTTCACATCTGACCAGCTCCACACCTTCTGCGTATGGTGACGTGGTGCGATCGCTGCCGAGGTGGTTGTTAAACCCGAGCAGTAGAGCCTTGACACCATGGTCGCGGTGGAGCATCTCCAGAAATTCTCCTCCGGTCATGGTGCGGATCTCCTGTGTGAACGGTAGCCGGAGCACCTCCACACCTTCAGCGCGGAGCGCATCGGCCTGTTCGTCAGCAGCGGTTATGGAGGGGGGAGCGATGGCCGGAGACACAAGGCTGAGCGGGTGGCGGTCAAAGGTCACCGCCAATGGACGCAGTCCGCGCGCCGCAGCCTCGCGCCGCAGTCTTTCGAGCAGGTAGCGATGCCCCAGATGGACACCGTCAAATGTGCCTACTGTGGCTAACATTTGATCAATTGAGCCTCCATACCACACTCGCGCGCGGCCTCCACATTGGCCGGGCCGTCGTCAAAAAATGTGGTATCGGCAGCTTCGATTCCGAATTTGGCCAACGCATACTCATAGATGGTGTGGGCCGGTTTGCACACCTTAGCTTCAAATGAAGTCACAGTGCCATCGAAATAGGCCGAGATATCAAGCCCCTGTTTGCGGAATTCCGGCAATATGTCGTTGTGCCACATGATAGGGTTGGTGTTGGAAAGAAGCCACACTCCGTGGCCTTCGGCACGCAGCCGGCGCAGCAGGTCGAGCCGTTCTTCGGGTATGCCGCACAGAAATCGGCTCAGTCCGAGGTCAATCTGCTGATCGGTGACTCCCTCTGGCAGCTTTTCGCGCATCAGTTCACGGAACCGCGTCGGATCAATCTGTCCTGCTTCGAGCAGCAGAAACGGTCCTTTCTGGCAATAGGCATCGAAGAAGTCATCAGCTCCCTCCATGCCGAGTGCTGCGAAATAGTCCACGCAGCGATTGCGGTCTATGTCCATGATCACACCGCCAAGATCAAACATAAGGTGGCGTGTGAGCGGTTCTTTCAGTTCTGTTATCTTCATTTGGCCGATTTCTTGGACTGTGCCATCAGTTCCTTGAGATGGTCTATGATGTGGGCTGCACCCTTTTCCGGATCGAAGCCCACGGTGGTGCCGAGCACCTCACCGTTGCCGTCAACATAGATCATGAAGGGAATGCCACGTACTTCAAACGCCTTGCTCAGGCTACGGTCCTTTTCAAACATGAAGTCAAAACCCTTCCAGCCGCGTGATTCGGCCATGGCCTTGATCTTCGGGAGAGCATCAGGACCTTCTACATTGACGGCCACCAGTTTCACTCCTGTTTCCTTCTGCCATTTCTCCAGTTCGGGCGCTATGGCTGACAGTTCATTGACACATGGTCCACACCATGTGGCCCAGAGGCTGATCAGCATCGGTTTACCTCCATTAGTCAGTTTGGAGGCCGGCATTTCCTTACCGTCGAGGGTCATGAGTACTGCCGATTCCGGCAACTTATCAGCCGAAGCTACGGAAGCCACGGCCAGCATCATCATTGCAGCGATGCCGCGCATAATTTTCTTGATCATAACGTTTTTATTCTTTTGTTTTAAGGTTTGTTAATGTAATGGAGGCCGCGCTCGTCGACTTAAGACTCGCTGAATCGGCATAGCCGCCGAGAGTAACGTGCGCACCGCTTGACGCATCTACATCGATGGTTCCTGATTGCATCAGGTCCTCCAGTTCGATCATTGCGCCACTTGATGCGTTAACGGATACATGGCCGTTAACGATGACCTTTTTCAGTTCAACGCGTGCGCCGCTCGAACAGTTCATGTCCATGCCGCCGCACACGATGCCTTCATCTGCCTCTACGGCTGCACCGCTTGACGCATTGAGGCTTAACTTCGCGTTGCCGAGATCCATGCCGTTTTCCACTTCAATACGTGCTCCACTCGATACGTTGATTGACTTGAGTGCCGGACCATTGACCTGCAGCGGCAATAGAGTCGATCCATTGATGGTTACACCGTTCTTCTTTTTGATGCTGATGCGTAGCTCACTGCCCCTGACCGATACGTTCAGGGCATCTACATATTCCGACGAGCCTTTTACCTTTACTTCCGTAGCTTTGTCATTGACAATATACTCTACCGGAACACCGGTTGACAGCGAGATACGGTCAAAGGACCCTTTGACAGACAGTGTCTTCGATACCATTTCTGCCACATCAGGTTGGGTGGAGGGCACGCACCCGGTCAGGCAGCCCAAAGCCACTATCACCGCAAGGATCAGATTTCGTAATTTCATATATTTCAGAAATAGAGAGAGTTATTTTTCGAAAGAGAGGGAGTAGGGGGCGGACGAAGGGGAGGTGCCGCGGGAGAGCGAGGGAGTGGGTGAGGTGGTGAAGTCTATGCGGGCGCCGCGGGAGAGGTCGGCGCGGTTGAAGTAGGTGGGTGCGTAGGGTTGGCCGTCGAGGGTGATGTCGCTGATGTAGTGGAGCGAGGAATCGGAGGAGGTGATGACGGTCTGTGTGCCGTCAGGGAATGTGAGAGTGGCTTTGCCGAAGAGCGGGGTGCCGATCACGTATTGACCTGATCCGGGGGTGACGGGGTAGAAGCCAAGTGCGGAGAATACGTACCAGGCAGAGGTCTGGCCATTGTCTTCGTCGCCGCAATAGCCGTCGGGGGTGGGGGTAT
>CAZKRV010000124.1:0-4712 GCA_964555345.1 uncultured Bacteroides sp. | reverse complement strand
GGCGGCAGTGGCGAGCATGATGCGGTTGCGGAAGGGCACCACGGTCGAGCGCATGGTGTCGTCGCGGTAGTCGCCCTCCGGTATTGCTTCTGCTCCTTCGAGCAGCGACGAATGGAAATACTGGCCCATGAAATCAAGATGAATCTCAAGCAGCTCCACGCCAAGCCGGCGGCAGTGATAGCGCGCGCACTCCAGCTCACGCAGATTGTGGTTGGAGCCATAGATGAAGTTTACTGCCAGGGCTATCTCGTCAATGCGGTCATAGAGCAGCGTCACGGAGTCCATGCCTCCGCTCAACACTATCAGTGCGTCTTTTTCCTTGTCCATGCTCATTTATATTCTATAGCCTGATTCATGCGGGCCGCCATGCGGGCCTTGAGCAGATCCTGATGATCGGCATCGGCCCAGCAGGCGAAAGGACGTATCGAGATGCCGCCGCGCGGGGTGAACAGTCCGGTCACCTCGATATAACGCGGATCCATCAGGCGGATCAGGTCCTTCATGATTATGTTGACGCAGTCTTCATGAAAGTCGCCATGATTGCGGAAGCTGAACAGGTAGAGTTTCAGACTCTTGCTCTCGACCATCCGGATATTCGGGATATAGTTGATGATTATGTGGCCGAAGTCGGGCTGTCCGGTCTTGGGGCAGAGCGACGTGAACTCGGGGCAGTCAAGGGTCACCACATAGTCCTGTTCCGGGTGCTTGTTGGGAAACCACTCGAGCAACTCGGCCGAGTAATCGGTAGGATATTTCGTAGTGCCGGAGCCAAGCAATGTCACTCCGGCCAATTCTTCTTCTTTCCTCATTTTATCTCTTTGTTAACCTTGAATTTATCGCCTGTCTGGTCGACGATGGAGCGGAAATAGCGCTCGTTGTAGCCGCCGAATACCGGCGATGCGGGCAGCCCGGTCTCTGTGCGCATGAACGAGCCGTCGGGGTTCTGCTTCTTGATGTTGCCATCAAGGAACTTCACGGTCAGGAAGTCGTTGAGCGCAAACATACGTTCGGTGGCTCCGTTGCCCATGCGGTGTGACTCCTCGGTGAGCACGCGGGCCTGCTCCTCAGGCGAGGCACCGGCCAGACGCACCTTGAGCGCCTCATTGGCGGCCGCAATGGAGTCTTCGAGCGAATTTTGCACGCTGCGTATGTCGGGGATCATCTGCGAATAGCGGTTATATGCCTGGTTGGCAACCATATTGCAAGCCCAGAAGGCAGCAGTGCGGCTGATTTCATAAAGGTTGCCGTTGCCCTCCTGATAGCACAGGGGCACGGAAGTCTGCCATGAATAGACAGGAGTGTAGATGCAGGTGTTGGCATCGTCGCAACCAAACCAGAGAGTGCCCTTCATGCCGGCAGGCACCTGATCGCTCAGCTGGGCCACAAAAGAGAATCCGGTCTGCTGGGTGGCGATGGCGCGCTCATGGAAGTATTCCACCGAGTCCACCTCCCAGTTCATCGGGCGCCAGCGATACGGCACATCGAAAGGACCGGCGCCTATGTCCTGCGTCATATCCATCGGAGTGTCCTCATAGTGATCGCGCATCATCCACTGCATGGCGCGCACGTCAACCGGCTTTTCCGGTTTCACCCAGAGCGGCATGGCCTCACCCTCGCCGTTCATGGCCCAAGGCAGATAAGGAGCGGCAGCATCAGGCGCAAACTTATTGAAATAGCTCCACACGCGGGCATCACAACCGCGTAATGATCCGTGGTCATAGGCCTGATATGCCTTCGAGAAGCTGAACAGCGAATCAGGTCCTTCGTAATATCCCATCTCGCGGGCAAAGTCGATCACATCAGGCGAATATATGGTGGTTTCCGGCTCATTGAGCGGGAAGCGGTGTATGCGGGGATTGTTGGCATGGCCGCTGATATATCCGTCAGGTATGCGGCGTGCCACCCACACTGCCCCCTTGCGGCCCTTGCCCTTGCCGATCATCTCCACGATCCAAGCCTCGTCTGGATCAGCTATTGAGAATGACTCGCCCTCGCTCACATATCCGTGTTCAGCCACCAGATCGGTCATGATCTTCACTGCCTCGCGGGCGGTAGCGGCACGCTCGAGGGTGATGCGGATAAGCGAACCGTAATCAATCAGGCCGGGACCGTCCCACAGCTCCTCGCGTCCGCCCCATGTACTTTCAGCCATGGCGACGCCCTCGGAGTTGATATGTCCGATGGTGGCATAGGTATGGGCCGGCTGCGGGATCTCGCCCAGATAGCGGCCGGAATCCCAGTCAACCACACGGCGGGTGGCTCCGGGCTTATGATCGGCCGCCGGAGTGGAGGGCATATCGCCATAGAGCGTATGGGAATCAGCCGCGTAGGTTATCATCACGGAGCCGTCGGCAGTAGCGCCTTTGGCGGCTATAAGGCTTGTGCAGGCCCAGGAGGCAACGGCTCCGGCACACAACGCCAAGCCGCACAGTGAGAGTCTTTTCATTGTCGTCAAAGTGAGTTTTATTTGCAAAAGTAAGCATTTTTACTGAAATAACGAGTAACTTTGCACACATATTATTATATATACACTCTATGACCGAACGCGAATTCCCAGACATGCCCGGTGCTTTCCTCTTTGACATGGACGGCACTCTCTATGACTCCATGCCCAACCATGCCCGCGCATGGTATGAAATGATACGCGAACAGGGCATCGATGCCTCGCCTGAGGAATTCTTTCTCTACGAAGGTGCCACCGGTGCATATACCGTCAACTTGCTCTATCAGCGTGCATATGGGCGTGACGCCTCACCCGACGAGGTGCAGAGGCTCTATGAGCGTAAGGCCGAGATATTCCGCTCTCTCCCCGAACCGCAGGTGATGCCCGGAGCGCAGGAGTTGCTTGAACTCATCGGTTCACTGCCATGGCACCCTGCCACGGTGCTGGTGACCGGCTCGGCACAAGGTTCGCTGCTCGGCCGGCTCGACGCAGACTTCCCCGGCGCATTTCCTGCCGACCGCCGCGTCACCGCGCTCAACGTCAAGCGGGGCAAACCTGATCCCGAACCATTCCTGACCGGAGCTTCTCTGGCCGGACTCGCACCTCGGCAGTGTGTGGCGGTCGACAATGCCCCGCTCGGAGTGCTGTCGGCCCACAGAGCCGGGTGTTTCACCGTGGCGGTGCGCACAGGCCCGATCCCGGCTGAAGAGCTGGCCAAAGCCGGAGCCGACGCAGTCTATTGCAACGGCATCACCGAATTTCTCAACGACATGAAACACCGATACAATGCAGAATCTAATATTCACTAACCGGCCCGGCGAGGCCGTGAAGCGGCTGCTCGCCGACATGAACCCCGACCGCACTTTCGTGGTGGCCGACGACCACACGTGCGGACTGATGACAGTTGACGGCGCCACAGTCATCACCATTCCGTCAGGCGACGACAACAAAGGGCTCGCATCGGTCGAAACCGTGTGGCGCGCACTCGTTGGCGGCGGAGCCACCCGCCGCTCCGTGGTCGTGAATCTCGGAGGCGGCATGGTCACCGATCTGGGAGGATTTGCCGCCGCCACCTTCAAGCGTGGAGTCAGGCTCATCAACGTGCCCACCACGCTGCTCGGCGCTGTCGACGCCGCCGTGGGCGGCAAGACCGGCATCAACTTCATGGGGCTGAAAAATGAAATCGGAGCATTTGCCGAAGCCGACTCAGTGGTGATCTCCGCCGCATTTTTCGGTTCGCTCCCGCCTCACGAACTCATGTCGGGCTATGCCGAGATGGTGAAACACGCACTGATAGCCAACGAAGCCGACTATGGACATCTGCTCGCCATGGATCCGCAAGACGCCACCCCCGACGAAATGCTGGAAATGCTACGGCGAAGCGTGGAGGTGAAGCGCCGCATCGTGGCCGAAGACCCACGCGAAAAGGGGCTGCGCAAGGCCCTGAACCTCGGCCACACCGCCGGCCATGCCATCGAGGAGTTAGCGATGGAGCGCGGAGTGCCCGTGCCCCACGGTCTGGCTGTGGCCCACGGCCTGCTGGTGGAGATGGTGCTGGCTCATATGCAGATGGGCTATTCCTCGGCCGAGCTGCACCGATATGCCGGCTGGCTGCGCGAGAGTTACCCCGACGCCCCGGCAATCACCTGCGATGACTATGACCGCCTGCTGCAACTCATGGCCCACGACAAGAAAAACGACGTGGCTGGGCGGGTGAACTTCACCCTCCTTAAAGCACCGGGCGCGCCGGTGATTGACTGCACTGCTCCGGCAGCCGACATCACCGCCGCGCTCGATATCTATCGCGACCTGATCGGTTGTTAAGGGGGGATCGGGATTCCGTCAGTTTACATACGGCACTCGACGATATAGTCGATGGTGTCGTCGGCACGCTCGGGCAGAGTCAGCACCCACCCTTCGGGAGTCGAGGTGGCCTTGATCTGCTTGCCGTCGGCAAAGGCTGTTGCCTTCTTGATCTTGGCATTGAGCGGCAGATAGACTTCGCCCACAGAATTGTCAAGCACGTGCACATAAAGTTTGTCGCCGCTGCGTGTGGTGGCACCCCACGGCTGCGGAGCCACATCGCCGGCGCGGGTGGCATAGATGGTCTGGCCATTCTCGCGCAGCCATTCGCCCATCTGCTTGAAGCGGTCAAGGGCGGCTGCGGGGATTGAACCGTCGGGCTGCGGACCCACATTGAGCAACAGGTTGGCACCGCGTCCGGCCGCACCCACCAGATAGTGCACCAGAGTCTTCACGTCCTTATAGT
>CAZKRV010000123.1:0-4734 GCA_964555345.1 uncultured Bacteroides sp. | reverse complement strand
CGCCGGTTTAAAGAAATAGCATATTTTTCACTATCTTTGCACTGATTTTCAACAACTGACCATTTATTTTCACATTCATAAAATCATCAACAACGGAATGTACAGATTGCTATTCCCGAAAGTGCGGCGGATATTGTCCGCAGCACTGATTGCCGTTTGCTCCATCATGTCGGCAACTGCATCATCACCGAAATTCTTCGGATACCTGATGAGCAGCAACAACTATCTCACCAACGCCGGCATCTATAGCTTCAGGCTCAATGACTCTGGATCGATCACCGTCGAACCCGAATGTGTGCCCGAAGGCATGTTTAACTATGACATGATGTTCAACGTCCGCGGTGGTGTATGGGCCGACGGCTACTACTATATCATCAACTCCGACGCAAAAAAACTGCTCAAGTATTCGACTGAAGACTGGAAGAAAGTGTCGGAGACTGCTGTCAGCGACAATTCCTTAGCGACCGACCTTGCTTTGCAGCCCACCTCCGGCACCGTCTATGGCTGCTTCCTCAAGCCGGGTTCACTTCCCTACGACATGCACTGCGTCTTCGGCTCCATCAACCTTCAGTCGGGCGCCATGACACCCATCTCCGATATCAATGGCTTCTACCCCGGCATCACCTCCACTGCCGACGGAACCCTCTATGCCGTCGACGCAGCCGCCAAGCTCTATAAAATCAACCCTACCGATGGCAAACTGACCTTAATCGGTGCCACCGGAGTGGCTCTTGACGACATATTCCGCCCCTCTCCCCTCACATGCGATGTAGCCACCGGACGCCTCTACTGGACCGTGCGCACCTCCGCAGGCTCCAACTTCTACGAAATCGACCCTGCCAGCGGCAAAGCCACTCTCCTGGCTCCGTTCCCTGATAATGAATACTTCCTCTCCGTGATACTACCCGCAGCTGCTTCGTCGGCAGCCGCACCATCGCAGATAGCCGACCTCGCCGTCACTTTCGCTTCCCAGACCGGCACCGTCACCTTCACCATGCCCACCACCAATGTCGACGGCTCCGCCATCTCCGGCAGCGTCCCCTACTCTATCGCCATGACCGGAGCCTCCGCCGTCAGCGGCAGCGCCACTCCGGGCAGCCGTGTCAGCAAGTCCGTCACCACCTCAACCAACGGACCCGTCACCGTCACTGTGACCCTCGGCTCCGGCAACCACACCTCCGTCACCTCCGTCGACTCCTATGCCGGACCCGACGAACCAGCTCCCGTCACCGCCATCACTGCCGTGCGTGGCAATGGTGGCAACGTCAGCATAAGCTGGACCGCACCCGCTCAGGGTGCCCACGGAGGCACTATCGACACCTCCAAACTTACCTACACCATACGGCGCATGCCCGAAGGCACCACCATCAGCTCCGGCAAATCAGCCACCACATTCACTGAAACCCTCACAGCGTCCCAGCCACGTGCCGTAGCCTACGAAATCACCCCCGTGATCTCCGGCCGCCAGGGCGTCCCGGCCGTTTCTCCCAAGATCGTGGCCGGCCCCGGATTCAAGACCCCGTATTCCGGAGACTTTACCTCCGACAGCAGCTTCGATCTCTTCACAATCACCGACGCTGACTCCGACGGCATCACCTGGCAGCGCTACGTCAACGGCGACGAAGCCTATGCCTCGATCGGCTCCAGCGCCACCAACGCCAAAAATGACTGGCTCTTCACTCCCCATGTGGCCATGAAACCCGGCAAACAATACACACTCCGCTTCAGCGCCATGGCCAACTTCATGACTCGGCCGGAAATGATGGAGATCCGCATTGGCACCGATGCGTCCCCCAAGGCCATGACTTCGGTGATCATGGCCGCCACCAAACTCGACTGCCCTTCTTCAGGCACATGGGTCGACTATGAATACTCCTTCTCCGTCAGCTCCGAAGCCGACCGCAACATAGGCTTCCACGCCATCTCCGAACCCAACATGTCATACATTGGCCTCCGCGGTATCCGCATTTTTGAAAACGAACATGCAGCCCCGGGCATCGCCACCGACATACGCGTCACCCCCGCCCCGATGGGTGCACATAGCGCCGACATCACATTCCGCGCCCCGTCAGTCTGCGTCGACGGTTCTGTCCTCTCCTCCCTTTCCAAGGTAGAGATAATGCTCAACGGCACCCTCAGCGCCACCGTCAACGCTCCCACCCCCGGCTCGGAAATCAAGACAAAGCTCACCAACACACGCGAGGGACTCAATTCTCTTGAGATCTACTGCTTCAATACCGCTGGCAAATCCATGCCCGCCACTGCCGACGTCTACACCGGTCTCGACGCTCCGGGCATCATCAAAAATCCCGCCGTACGTCGCAACGGCACCGAGATCAACGTATCATGGGAAGCCCCCGACGGCATTCATGGAGGCTACATCATGCCCGACTCCGTGGAATACATTCTTGCACGCTACATCGGCGATGACTACACCATGCTCGGCCCCGTACTCGGCGACACCTCCTTCACCGACGAATACGAAGCTGAATCACAGACCATCATCACCTACATGATCTTCCCCACCAATAAGCTCGGATATGGTCGCGGCGCCGCCACTCCCCCGGTCGTGGTGGGTGGCACACCCTACCCTCTTCCCTGGACAGAAAGCTTCGCCAGCGGATTCTGCACCACAATCTGCGGCATTGCCTCAGTCAACGGACTCGGCACCTGGAACCTCTGGAGCGCCGACAACTTCTCCATAAGCCCCGCCGACAATGACCGCGGAGCCATCGTCTACAACCCCGACAAGGCTGGAGACATAGGCCGCATATTCTTCGGCAACATGTGCTTCAACGGCACCACCGACCCTACAATCGAATTCTACTACTACAACGATCCCACCTCGCCAAACTCCATCATGGTCGAAGTCAACGGCGACAAGGGCCAATGGGAACGCGCCTGCACCGTGACCATGAATCCCACAGCCAAAGCCGGCTGGACCAAAGCCTCAGCCTCTCTGGCTCAGTTCCGCGACGACCGGTTGGTCAATGTGTCACTCGTGGCCGAAGCACAGGAAAAGACCCCTGTTCTCGTTGACCGGCTCACAGTTCGCGACGTGGTCATGACCGACCTCGGAGCTGAACTTGACTGCCAGCGCCGCTTCACCGTCGGCTCCCCCAATGATCTCACCGCCACAGTGACCAACCTCGGACGCACCCCCATCAGCAAATACCGCGTCGACTTCTACTGCGGCAACCGCATCGTGGCCACCGCCGCCTCGCCCGCACCTCTCGCGCCCGACGCACAGACCATCATCACCGCTCCCGTCACCCCCTCGGCCGACTTCCCCGTCACCGGACTCTACACTGCCGTTGTCGTGGCCGATGGCGACATGCTCCATGCCAATGACCGCTCCGCAGCAGTCAAGGTGACCCACGTTCACCCCAAATACCCCGCTCCCTCACTCGAAGGCACCACCTCGGCCGACGGTGACGTACAGCTCACATGGACCCGTCCAGACCTCGCTCAAGCACAGATCCCCACCCCTGTCACCGACGATTTTGAATCCTACGAACCATTCCTCATCGACGAAGTCGGCGAGTGGACTCTCATCGACGTAGATGGCGCTGACGGCACCTTCGGACTGCTCGGATTCCACTTCCCCTGGCGCGAAGAACCGAAATCCTTCCAAGTCTTTGGACTCGAAGCCCTCGGCATCACCATGTCCGACGATGAAACCACCTGGAAGACCCACTCCGGCAGCCTCATGCTCGTGGCATTTGCCGACGCCGACCGCGCCAACAACGACTGGCTAATCTCTCCCCTCCTCTCCGGCCAGGCCCAGACCATCAGCTTCTACGCACGCTCCGCCCACTATATGTATGGCCTTGAGGACTATGCCGTCATGGCCTCCTCCAAAGGCACCTCCATCTCCGATTTCACCCTCGTCACCGAAGGCACCCTCTCCACCGAATGGGACGAAATAGCAGTTGATCTCCCCGCCGGCACACGCTACTTCGCCATTCGCTGCACCTCCTCCGATGCCTTCGCCATGTGCGTCGATGACGTGACCTACACCCCTGCCACCGGCATTCCCGCCGACATTGCGTTCAAAGGCTATAACCTCTATGTCGACGGCAAAAAAGTCATCGACTGCGCCGCCTCCATCACTGACTATTCCGCATCTGCCGTGACCGACGGCACCGAGTTTGCCGTCACCGCCACCTACAACTGCGGCGAATCCGCTCCCGCCACCTACTGGTCCGACTCCGCCGCCGCTGCCATCACCGGTGCCACCGCCGGCAGCCCCATCACCGTCTTCTCGCGACCGGGAGCCATTGTGATCCAGGGGGCCGATGGACTCCCCGTCAGCGTCTACACCGCCGACGGCACCCTGCTCCGCACCATCACCGGAGCGCCTGTCACCGTGATCCCATGCTCACAGGGCATACGCATTGTCCGCGCAGGGGCCTTCGCAACCAAACTAATTGTTAAGTAAATTCAACCTCACCCCCGACAGAGTATTAAAACATATTTTCGGAATTTCGGATTTTTTACGTACATTTGCACCTATTAATCCGAACAACTACAACACCTAAAATAAACTAATCCATCAAACCATCTACTTCACATGAGTAAAGAAAAGAAATTCTTGACCTGTGATGGTAACCAGGCTGCCGCCCACATTGCTTATATGTTCTCGGAGGTAGCTGCTATCTACCCCATCACGCCCTCATCGACAATGGCTGAATACGTTGACGAGTGGGCCGCAGCAGGACGCAAAAACATCTT
>CAZKRV010000122.1:0-4857 GCA_964555345.1 uncultured Bacteroides sp. | reverse complement strand
GGTCAGAAAGTACCCGAAATGACCCCTGAATTCGTGGAGAGCGTGAGCCGTCGTTACATCGAGCTCTACGAACACATCACCGGCGAGAAATTCGTGCCCGCACCCGAGCAGGATCTCAACCGCCGCATAGAAACCAACGTGCTGGACTGCCTTCAGACCATCAATGGCTAAGCAGCAGGTCGAAGAGATCAAACCCTACGACACCAGCCGCGAAAAGTCGGAGCAGGTGGAGCAAATGTTTGACTCCATCGCTCCGGCCTATGACTTTATGAACCGGGCCATGACGCTCGGCATAGACCGTCAATGGCGCGCGCGCGCGGTGAAGCAACTCGCCCGCCGCACCCCGGTGTCGATTCTCGACATAGCCACCGGCACGGGCGACCTGGCCATAGCTCTGGCACGGCGCATCAGCGGCGCCACAGTGACCGGAGTCGACCTCTCTGCCGGCATGGTCAACATTGGCCGCGCCAAGATAGCCAAAGCCGGACTTGCCGATCGTGTAAAGCTCGAAGTGGCCGACTGCCTGGCCCTACCCTATCCTGACGACACCTTCGACTGCGTCACGGCAGCCTACGGAGTGCGCAACTTCGCCGACATCGAGGCCGGCTACCGCGAAATGCACCGTGTGATGAAACACGGCGCCACACTTTGCGTGATCGAACTGTCCACCCCGGTAAACCGGGCCGTGAAGCCACTATACCGTTTCTACACACGCGGCATAATCCCCACCATCGGCCGCCTCATTTCCAAGGATTCAAGGGCATACACATACCTGCCGGAGAGCATCGCCGCAGTGCCTCAGCGCGACGATATGTGCCACCTGATGCGCAAGGCGGGATTCACCGATTGCCGTTGGCAGTCGCTCACATTCGGAGTTTGCTGCATATACACCGCACTAAAACCATGAAAGCGCTGAAATTCTTAGCATACATACTTCTGATATTCGGCACGATATGTGAAGCAGCCGGAGTGTTCGTGATCATTGATGCCCTGCGTGGCGACGGCAAGCTCTTCGGTCTGCACTGGACCGTGGGCCTCTGCATCTGCCTGCTCGGCACCATCAATGTGATCGGCTTCAAGCTCATACAGCTCCGCGCCTTCCCGCCGAAATGAAATCCACAATCCTCCTCCCCGCCCTCGCAGCTGCCGGACTGATCACCGCATGCACGTCAGCCCCGGCAACGACAGGCCATGCCTGCGATGCCGACCCGATGATCGGCACTGACTTCACAGGCAATACATATCCCGGCGCACAGGCTCCCCACGGCATGGTGCAGCTCAGCCCGGACAACGGACTGCCCGGCTGGGATCGCATAGCCGGATATTTCTATCCTGACAGCACAATTGCAGGCTTCAGCCACACTCACCTGAGCGGCACCGGCGCCGGAGACGGCTACGACATCTCGTTCATGCCGGTAGCAGGCACTCCTCGCGTGGCCCCTCAGCCTCTCGGCATACACTCACGCTTCAGCCACGACTCGGAACGCGCCCGTGCGGGCTACTATCGCGTGCGGCTGTCAGACTATGACATCGACGTGGAACTGACGGCCACACCCCGCGCCGGAATTCAGCGCTATACCTGGCCTGCCGACACCGGCATCGTGATACTCAACCTCACCAAATCCACCAACTGGGATGCGCTGACCGAAGCGGCCATCGAGCCTGCCGGACCGGCCACAGTCACCGGCCACAGATTCAGTACCGGCTGGGCGCGCGATCAGCGCGTATGGTTCGCCACCCGCTTCTCTCAGCCCTGGGATTCGATGAGCGTCGACACCACAGGAGGCGGTGCCATAGCCACATTCCGCTTCATCACCTCCCCCGGCAGCACCCTCACTGTGACCACCGCACTGAGCGGCACCGATGCCGACGGCGCCATGGCCAACTTAATGGCCGAAGCTCCCCACGATGACTTCGACCGCTACCTGGCCGAATCCACCGCTGCCTGGGACGATGCGCTCAAAGCCATAGAGATTGAAGGTGCGACCACCGCCCAACGGCGCACATTCTACACGGCACTATACCACTCGCTGCTCTGCCCCGAACTCTTCAGCGACATCGACGGACGCTACCGCGGCCCTGACGGACAGATCCACTCCGCCGGCCACGGCGGCGAGCACTACCATATGTTCTCGCTTTGGGACACATACCGCGCCGCCCATCCGCTCTACACCATCATCGAGCCTGAACGTGCCGGACGCATGGCCCGCTCGCTCACCGACTTTGCTTCGCAAGGCGGACGTCTGCCTGTATGGACCATGTGGGCCGGAGAAACCGACATGATGATAGGCTATCACTCGGCTCCGGTGATTGTCGATGCAGTGCTTAAAGGATTGGGCGACATTGACCCGCAGCAGGCTCTGGATCTATGCGTGGCCACGGCGCGCCTCCACTCCGACGAATGGGTAGGCTGCGACACCGACAGCTCATGGTCAATGTCAAAGACGCTTGAATATGCTTTCGACGACGGCTGCATAGCCCGTCTGGCCCGCGCCCTTGGGCAGACCGATCTTGCCGAGGAGTTTGAAGCCCGCGCCCAGCGCTACCGCAACCTGTTTGATCCCGAAAGCCGATTCTTCCGCCCGCGCCGCAGCGACGGCACCTTTCACTCTCCCTTCGCCCCTGAAGACTATTCGGCACACATCTGCGAAAGCAACGCGTGGCAATATCTCTGGTCGGTGCAGCATGATCCCGAGGGACTGATTTCCCTGCTCGGCGGCCCCGACTCCCTCGAAGCCCGGCTCGACCAATTTTTCACGCTTGAGCCTGACAGCGCCGCTCTGCCTATATTCTCCACCGGCATGATCGGCCAGTATGCCCACGGCAATGAGCCGGGTCACCACGCCGCATACCTCTACAACTTCACCCGTCACCCCGAAAAGGGCCGGACCTACCTGCGCCGGATCATGCAGGAACTATACTCCGACCTCCCTGACGGACTTTGCGGAAACGAGGACTGCGGACAAATGTCAGCATGGTATGTCATGAGCGCTCTGGGACTCTATCCTCTTGATCCGGCATCAGGCCAATACCAGCTCGGTGCGCCGATCTTCAGCCGCGCCACAGTGAGATTACCCGAAGGACGCACTATGGTGATCACCGCCGATCCGGACCGCGACTATCGCGAAGTACGGCTCAACGGCATCACGCTTGACCGCACGTTCGTGACACACCAGGAGATCATGGACGGAGGCACCCTCGAGTTCGTACCGTAAAATAATACAGACGCCTCACAGCGCCTGCAACATATTGACAAGATCAGCGCGGAGGGCATCGATAGCCGGACGGAGTGAGTCCGTGGCTACGGTGCCCCCACCGTTTATAATG
Source organism: uncultured Bacteroides sp. (assembly GCA_964555345.1). Lineage (GTDB taxonomy): Bacteria > Bacteroidota > Bacteroidia > Bacteroidales > Muribaculaceae > UBA3263. The sequence goes on along the minus strand of CAZKRV010000122.1, from coordinate 1,530 downwards.
GCGGCGCCGGACAACACATAGCCTGCAGAATCGGTGGCAAGGAATTGCAGAGGTGTGAGTCCGGATCCCGGCGACGTTTCCAGTAACGCGGCGGTGAACCCTGAACGTGATGTGAACTGCGTCAGCTCTCCATAAGCACTTCCTGCATTGAGAGCCATACGCTCCGACCGATTGCGCATCACCTCACCAAGCGTCGCATCAGTCACTGGAGTGACCGTAGCGCTGACACTGATACCATAGGCCGGATAAGATATATCGATCCAATTGTCACGAACCGAAACGCGTGCCGAATCATTGACCATCAGCGACAATCCGCATACTTCATGCGGCGAATATGCCGACGGATAAAGACTGATCCGCGGATAAGCCCTGGGACGTGGCACCGGCACCGGGCCATCGCCCAAGCCACCACAAGCAGCAAGCATCACTCCAGCCGCCACCGCCAGCCATATATTACGCAATGACATAAACATACACAAAGTTACAAAAACTAACCCGAAGGAGCAAATCGCTCATTCGGGCACGTTCAACAATAACACTTTCAACTATTACTTATTTCGTTATGATAATGATTGATTTACTACCTGTATTTACTATGTGTGCTTTTGAAATGAAATGTGATTCTGATCGGATATATTACTTGACGGGGAGTGCTCAGGCCGCGTCCTTGACGTGGATGCGGGCCGAAAAGTTGTCGCGGCGGTCAAGGAAGATAATGCTCGAGGGGAGCACAACAGCCAGATAGCCGCCAATCTCCTTGGCACCGTAGATGCGTTCGATCTCTACGCTATGAAGCGGTGATGATGCGTCGACAGTGTTGAACACCAGACGGTCGCCGTCAAAGTCGATCGCGTCGGTATCGAACGCATAGTCCATCAGTCGGCTCAGGCCCCGGTCTTCAAAAAGGACGGGTGCGGTGGCGAAGCTGGTGTAGAGGTCGGCGATGGTGTTGCTGGTGATCATGGGAGTTTTTATTTTTTAGTTTTGGGTTGTTTTATCGTTTGTTTGACTGCATAACATCACCGGTTCGCAATTGGTTGCCGATGTAACTGATTTGTAAACGCATTTTGATAACCCTGTAAAAACTCACCCCGAATAGCTATCAGGAACACACATCTGTTTGCGTGCACGGATACGACGATAGACATGCAACCGCTTGTCGACGGTCCGCACACGCACCTTCATGTAATCCTCACGCCCAGGGATCGGTAGCGGCACGCCAACCGGATCTCCCTCCGGCTCCGCATCATCTGAATCTACCACCGCAGCAATCACCCCAAGCTCAAGCAGTTCATCGGCCGTCAGCACGGCAAACGTCTTCCACTCCAGACGGCTGGCACGTGCCACACCGCACTGTCTGATGAACTCGCGCTGAAAGTAGGCCGACGTCAACACGTCGTCGCTCTTCAGACGGTCCATATACACCATGTCATACTCGCCCATGCGCCTGATCAGCTTGTCGAGCTCATCAAGGGTCATGCCCTGCTCTGCGGCGAAGACCGTGCGGTGCTTGCGGTCCCACGGCAGCCA
>CAZKRV010000121.1:0-4964 GCA_964555345.1 uncultured Bacteroides sp. | reverse complement strand
CATCACCAAGGCCGCCCGCGCCGACTATCGCCACAAAAAGCAGAGCGGCGGCTCAGGCCAGTTCGGCGAAGTTCACCTGATCATCGAACCTTATACCGAAGGCATGCCAGCCCCCGACACCTACAGGTTCGGATCACAGGAATATAAGATGAGCGTACGCGACACTCAGGAGATACCCCTGAGCTGGGGAGGCAAACTGGTGGTCCACAACTGCATCGTTGGCGGCGCCATCGACTCCCGCTTCATTCCTGCAATAGTCAAGGGCCTGATGGACCGCATGGAGCAAGGCCCTCTCACCGGCTCCTATGCCCGCGACGTGCGCGTCTGCATCTACGACGGCAAGATGCATCCGGTTGACTCCAACGAAATCTCGTTCCGTCTGGCAGGCCGCAACGCCTTCAGCGAAGCCTTCCGCAACGCTAACCCCAAGGTGCTTGAACCGGTATATGACGTTGATGTGATGGTTCCCGCCGACGTGATGGGCGACGTGATGAGCGACCTGCAGGGACGCCGCGCCATCATCATGGGCATGAGCAGCGAAAACGGCTTTGAGAAGATCTCGGCCCGAGTGCCCCTGAAAGAAATGAGCAGCTACAGTACCGCACTCAGCTCCATCACCGGTGGACGCTCCTCATTTACCATGAAGTTCAGCAGCTATGAACTGGTGCCTGCCGACGTACAGGAAAAACTCCTCAAGGCCTACGCCGACACTGCCACCGAAGAATAATCACGCCAAGTAAACACGCCGGAGGTGCTCCGACTCATCAATCCCCAGTGAGTCGGCGTATCTCCGGCGTTCCCATATAAAATTTGGGAGATTCGGAGTTTTTCGTTAATTTTGCAAACGTTATACCTAAACTCATAAATACAAGATATGTATCAGCGCCAAGTTTCTTTCACGGAAGCCATCAAGATGGCTCTTCAGCAGAACTACTGCAACTTCTCCGGTCGTTCATCTCGTTCGGAATACTGGTGGTATTGCCTGTTTACGTTCTGCCTCAGTTTCGTACTCGGCATAATATTCGGCAGCAACAGCGTTGCCGGTGAAGCCGTACAGGGAGTAGTGTCACTCGCCCTGCTGTTGCCCGGACTCGGCCTGGCAGTGCGTCGCCTGCATGACACCGGACGTTCTGGCTGGTGGCTGCTCCTCTGTCTGACCGTTATCGGAGCCTTTGTCATCATTTATTGGTATTGCCTCGACAGCCAGCGCGGCGACAACCAATATGGCCCTGAGCCCAACATGGTGGTACGCAACTGATCGTCTGCCGATATCCCGATAAGAAAACACACCGCCGTGACGATCGGTCGCCACGGCGGTAACTTTTCAAATTATGGTATATATGCTATGTGCCGGAGAGGCGTCCGGCGATCTCCACGCCTCCGAACTGATCAGGGCCATCAGGGCTCTTGACCCTAAGGCCAGGTTCTGCTTCCTCGGCGGCGACCTCATGGCCAAGGCTTCCGGCACCGTCCCCGCGGTGCATTACCGCGACATGGCCTATATGGGGTTCGGCCAGGTGGTGCGCCATCTGCCCGACGTGACCAAGAATCTGGATGTTGCCCGCAAGCTGCTTGGACGGGTGCACCCCGATGTGTTCATACCGGTGGACTATCCCTCTTTCAATCTGCGCATAGCCGAGCGCGCCGCAGAACTCGGCATACCTGTCTATTACTATATATCGCCCAAAGTCTGGGCCTGGAAAGAGCATCGCGTCGCAGCCATCAGGCGACTGTGCCGCCGGGTGCTGAGCATATTGCCGTTTGAGGTTAAGTTCTATCGCAGCCACGGCATGGATATAGACTATGTGGGCAATCCGTCGGTCGAGGAGATAGACCGACGCCTTAAGTCGGTGCCGACACTCGAGGAATTTTGCCACGACCATGGCCTGCCGGTACGTCCTATCATAGCTCTGGTGCCGGGCAGCCGGCGCAGCGAGATCAGCAGCAACCTGCCGGTGATGCTTGAAGCCGCCAGAGTGCTGTCAACCAAATATCAGGCTGTGATCGGCGGCGCACCGGCCATAGAGCCTGAATTTTATGCCGGGCTGACCGATGCGCCCGTGGTCTATGACTGCACCACACCGCTCATGGCGGTGAGCACCCTGGCGCTGGTCACCTCAGGCACCGCCACTCTGGAATGTGCGCTCGTGGGCACCCCTCAGGTGGTCTGCTACCGCCACTCGGCATCGAGGCTCATGTATGCCATGATGAGCCGCGTGCTGAAGATCCCTTACGTGTCGCTCCCCAACCTCATTGCCGACTCCGAAGTGGTGCCGGAACTGCTGCTCCACAAGTGCACCCCGCTGGAGATCGTGCGCCACATGGTGCCCCTGCTTCCCGGCCACCGGCGCCACCCGATACAGCAAGCCGGCTACAAGGAGATACGCCGCCGCCTCGGCACGCAGCACGCCGCCGAACGCGCCGCCGAGATCATCGTGACCGATCTGCGCAAAACTGATCATTGTCCGGAGAAATAGAGGCGCGATTCGTCGCCGCGACGCGCCACAAGCCCCGGCAGCACCTTGCCGCTGCCATAAACCCACTGGGCAAACTCACTGGCTATGGCCGGATCTGCCGGATTGTCACGGACACGCCGCCATAAGGTTGACGACGCAAATGCCCCAAGTCCCACATTATAAGCGAAACTGACCAATGCACCGAGCTGGCACGACGATAGGCTGACACCGGCCCTTGCCGCCATGGCCATGACCTGCTTCCTGACTGCCGCCACATCTGCCTCGAGCAGGCGCTCCGCTTCGTCAACCGACACGTAATCGCCCTGTTTCACTCCTGCCGTGTGCCCGTAGCCGATGGTCCACTGCCCGGCGGCACACTTGTAAGCACTGAGCCTCAGCCCCTCATGCTTCCTGATAAGATCCTTTTCGTCCATAGTCGTTTCTTTTCGTTTTTCAATTTCTCACTTTCACTACTCCCAGCAGCGTGCCGCCGAATGTCAGGCACTCGCCGAAGGCCACCAGCACCGATGAGTCTATCTTGCCCAAGGGCGACACCACAAATCCGGCTATCATCAGAACCACACCGCTCATGGTCACAGCCGCCGCAAGCATCAACTGCATTCGTGTGCGCCTGTCGTTGTTATGATTATTCTCTTCCATGCTGCAAAATTACGGTGCGCCACACCCCCGGAAGGGATAATTTTCCACACACACCGTAAAATTTGCCTAACTCGGCAGATTTGTATAATTTTGTCACCGTTTTTCACCATTATTTATTATCTGAAAGAGCATTATGAATATAGCTATCCGTCTGGCATTAGTGGCAGCCTGTGCAGCTTCCATGGCCTCATGCAGCAAAGACAGCAATGATGACCGCGAGCCAGTGCCCGCAGGAAAGGAGATCACCTTCACCGGCCACGATTTAGAGATAACCTACAACGGCGCCCCTGTCTACGGCAAGACGGCCACATTCAACACTCTGCCCGATGGCACTGCCACCATCACAGTGAGCGGTGCGGACTTCGACCTCACCCCCTACCTTGGTCAGGCATCGGCCATGATACCGGCCATACCCACCCAGTTGCCCACTCCCGGTGTGCTTCCCGGATCACCGTCGTCCACCTTCGGCATCACTCCCGATGCCTCAGGCCGGTTTTCCGGCGAGGGGAGCAGCGAATACTGCACGTTCAGCTACTCCGGCCGCGTTGATGACAGCAAGCTCTGCCTTGACCTGACAGACGTGGAACTCATCGACCTGAGCATGACAGGCACCTACGCGCCGGCCACAACCACCGACGCCTCAGGCAATGTGACCAACTCCGGCTTCCACTTCGTCTGGGAATCAAGCGAGCTAATGGCCATCAACATCTTCGGTCCAAACACCTCCTTGATCTCCATCGGCGATTTTGTCAACATGGCCATGTCGATGGGTGCCGGAGTCAACCCCTCCGACAAGGTGGCCGAACACATGCGCGAGATCTCTTTCGGAGCCGACGGCAATGTGACAATGGTCTATGTGGCCGATGGCTCTGACCACACCTCGCCTCTCAACGTGTGTCAGTACGTGGTCGTAAGTCCCGAACTGATCAAGGCATACATCAATCCCGCCGCCATCGTGGCCTCAGCCGCCAGATCGCGGGCCGAAGAAGATGAGATGGCTGACCTCAGCGTACTGATCGGATCGCTGGCCGAATTCTATGTGCCGGCTGTGCGCGATGGCATTCCCGTGACCGTTGACCACACTGCAGGCAACGGCAGCCTTAGCCTCTATCTCGACCGGGACTTCATGATGCCCTTGCTTCAGGGTGCCGGCACTGTGCTCGAGAGCGAGGCCATACAGCAGCTCATCATCAACGAGGCATCGGAAAAAGTGCCTGCGATGGCTCCGATGTGGCAGCAGATCGTGCCCCAGTTTCCCGCCGTGGTCAAAGGCACCACCCGCTTCGAGGCCGGTCTCGACCTGGTCCGTAAATAGCTCCTGTCTCAATCTTATATGGCTTCCGATCCGCATTACAAGACCGGAAGCCCTATTTTTTTTGCTGCGGGCGTTAAACCTTGAGCAGCCTCCACAGTCAAAGACTCTGCAATCACGTTTCATTCACCAGTCATAAACATGTACTCAAGACTAATATCCACGCTTGCCGTCGCTGCCATAGCGGGAGCCTCGCTGGCTTCGGCGGCAGTGATCCGCGGACGCGTCACCGACAATGCCGGAGAGCCCATGGTCGGCGCTTCGGTGTCACTGCTCCGCCCTGACTCCACCCTGATCGAGGGTGTGAGCGCCTCAGGCCGGGGCGGCTTCTCTTTCAAGAAGGTCGCAAAGGGCCGCTACATAGTCCGCACCGACTATATCGGCTACTCCTCCGCTTTCAATAACATACAGATCAAGTCCGACGCCGACACCCTGCGCCTGCCCACCATCAAGCTGGCCGAATCTTCAATCATGCTTAAGGAGGCCGTGGCCATCGGCATAGCCACTCCGATCAAGGTGATGGAAGACACTATCCA
>CAZKRV010000120.1:0-5024 GCA_964555345.1 uncultured Bacteroides sp. | reverse complement strand
TACTTCACGAGGACTTTACGGCCGTTGATGATGTAGAGGCCGGGAGTGGTGATCGTGTTGATGCGGCGACCTGCGAGGTCGTAGATGACGGTAGAAACTGCAGCGGGTTCGCTGATTTCGATGATTGAGGTGTGATCCATGGCATCGCGGAGAGCGTCGTGATGGGGCTTGAGGTCATCGTAAGCAGCATTGAGTGCGGCTAATTCTGCACCAGAGGTGGAGAGGACTACGCGGGCTGATGTCTTGGCCGAGTAGGCATTGATCATCAGTTCGGGGGTCACTTCGGGGTATTTGGCATCAGGTTCGGCAGTGATCGCTACTTTCTTGAGGCCAAATTCGCTGATTACGAAATAGGGGTGGCCTTCGGCTTCCTGGCCGCCATAGGTTGCGGTGACCATGAAGCGATAGTAGCGGTAAGGCTTGCCGGCGCTGATGGTTTCGGAGGTATAGGAGGTGTTGTTGGCGGAGGGGAGGTCGTTGCTGATGGTTATGATCTGGTCCCATGCCTCGGTGTCGTTGGACGCATAGACTACAATTTTCTTGGGAGCGCATGCATTGCCGCTGCCACGGGTGGTGTAGTTGAAGCGAAGGGCTTCGATCTCCTTGCCTTCGCCGAGGTCTACCTGGAGGTAGTGGTCAAGTCCGTCGGTAGAACCGTAGGAAGAGTAGTCGGAGTGGAAGTAGGTGGAGGCATTGTTGTCGAAGAGCACAGACCAGTTGGTGAACTGGTCGCCGTAGGAGGTGTCGCGGCAGCGTGCGTTGGACGACATATTGGAGGCAGTCAGTTTGATGGCGCTTTCTTCTGTAGAGAAAGTGCCGGCACGGCTGATGAGGCCTTCGGTCGATACGATGAGGGCTTCGAGTTTGTCGATGGCATCATTGCGTTCATCGGCCTGGGCAAGGATAACCTGCCACTGCGATGGATCCTCGGAGCTATTCCAGCCTACAATGTTTGAGGCTGCATTGATGTGGAGTGTCTTGCCGCTCTGCCCTTCTTCAGCGATGGCGTAGTAGCCGGTAGCGGTTTCCAGGAGGGAGAACTTAGTGGTGGCTTCGGAGCTTACGGTGACGATCTGTGAAGTGTTTACGTTCTGAATGTATTTGCCCTGCTTCTCGTTGAAGATGTAGAACATGCCGTCACCAGCGTCTTCGAGTATCCACTGCTGCAGTGCGCTGGTGGCATTGACGTCGCGGCTGAGGGCATTTTCAAGGCCGGCGGTGAGGGCCTTGCCTGTATATTTGCGGTTGATGAAGCGGTAAGAGTTACCGGCGCGGACTGCGATCTTGCAAAGCGGGTCGAGCACTACGGTGTAGTACTGTTCGGCGAGGAGATGGTAGGCCTTGGCCGGGTCGGAGAGTTGCAGTTTTTTGGCTTCATTGTAAGCATCAAGCAGTCCCATGAGTTTTTCAGCGCGATACCAGCCGACTTTTGTTGCGGTTTCGTCTGAGTAGTCGAGGAGCTTCTTGGCTGCGTTCAACATGGATTTAACAGCATCAGTCTTCTGTGTGTCGGTGCCTTCTGTCATCACGTCAGACACTTCGGTGAAGGTGCCGTCGGCAGCTACTGCGTAGAGTTTTGCCTGAGAGTTGATGAGTTTGAGGATCACATCAATGCGGGCTTCCCATGTGGTCTGGTTGGCGAAGGTGAGAAGTTTACCGGTTTCATTGTCAAATGCAATGAAGCCTACGCCGCCTTTGCCACCGGTCACAATGATATTAGAACCGCTGAGAGAGTAGAGGTAGTTGCCGGAGGGCTTAGTGTTGGCGGCAAAGTCTTTGAGTCCGCCCATGGTGCCGCAGAGGGCCTTGTCAAATCCTTCGTAGGACTTGCGGTCGGAACCGGGACGGTCGTCAATGAAGAGTATAGCGCGGTTTTTGGGATAGTTATAGGCGGCAATTTCGGACTTGACAGCGTCGATGTCTGCCTGAGAGAGGTTGGCAATGAACTTGCTATAGTCGTCGATAGCGTAGTCAGTCAAAGGAATGAAGAATCCCCATGCGTCGAAGAAGTCGGTCAGGTCCTCACCCGCAGCTTCGCAACACATCTTGGCGAAGTGGAGCATATCGTAGCGGGGATTGAGGTTGTAGGACTGCATGCGGGGATTCTGGCGGAGGAGTTCGTAGAGGGTGGGGTAGAATTTGCGGTTGTGGCCCTGAACGTGGTAGTAGAGCCAGAGCTGCCAGAACATACGGGTTGTGCCCCAGGTGCCGTTTTCAAGATAGGTGAGTTGCTTGTTGAACACATCGCGCTGGTCGGAGGGATATCCGGCGCGTGAGGTTGCAATGCCCTGATAGAATACAGCTACGTTGGAGAAGATATTGTTGGAGATTTCGGTGGTGCCGGCAAACTTCATGGGGGCCTGGTTCATGTGGCCATATTCGTGAGCCGGACCCCAGAGTGAACCTGCGTTGGTGGGGAGTTCAAGCAGGATGGCGGTCATGGTGCTGGGGTTGTAGGCCGTGCGCCATGCGGTGGCGTTCATGAAGAGATCACCCTGCATGGTGATGCCCATCATGCGGTTGTTGAAGTAGTGATGGAAGTCATTGGGGGCCACGTCGGAGTCGAGCAGGGGTTCAAAGTAGCCCTTGGCGCGCTCGGACTTGATGTCGTCAGTGGACTGTATGCCGAGCAGCAGGCGTTCGGCGAAGCAGAAGTCGTCCCACGCCTTCATGATAGTGGGAAGGTCGAAGTTTTTGCCGGGTTTGAGCACGCCTTTGAGACCTTCGGTGAGCGAGCCGCCGGTAGGTTTGGTCATCACCTGGTCGAGGAAGAAGTGAAGTATTACGTATTCGCCCACGAGGTCAAACATTTCGTGGCGTGCGCGGTCGCGGTAATAGAACCAGTCTTCGTTGGTGTCGGGGGTGTAGAGTTCGTCGCCGATGTAGTTGAAGAAGCCGTTGATGGCGCCGCCTTCGATGTGGATCTTGATCGGCTTGTAGTCGGTCACTTTGTTGACGCGTTTGGAGGTGGAGATGTCGTAGGTGTTGACTGTGTAGTACACGAACTGTGCGGCATCGTTGTCCCACATGGGGATCACGTTAAGACCCTCCTTGAGCTCAACACCGCGGTTCCAGTCATTGTACATGCCGGAGCCGACAGCTCCATTGATGTAAAGAGTAGCACCGGTGGCCGGGGCCTTGTCAACCATTACGTAGAGTGCGGTACGGGCCTGGGTGATGATGCCGGTCGGGTTGTTCATGTTGGTGTAGGCCTGAATGTCGACCATCGATGCAGCTTCGGAGCCACGGCTGAAAGGTTCGTAATTCTGCACACGGAATTTTTTTGCGTGCTCCGAGTCCCATTCCTTGCCGGTGTCGGCATCGGTTTCAGCCCAATTGCCTGACTGCACTTTGGTGACCATGGTCTGGAGTTCGGAGGGGAGAGCCTTGTAGTTGGCATCGGCTGCGAGTTGCGAAGCGCTCATCGAAGCATACTTGCTCTGAAGTACGGTGCAGCCCTTGTCAGAGAAGATCGCATTAAGGGCGTTTTGCACTTTGGTCACGTCAATGTTGGCAGCGGCGTTGTTTTCGGCATCACTGATAGCCTTGTCAATTTCGGCCTGGGTCATGTCGACGGCGCTGAATGTCCAATGCGAGGCATCGGCATCAGACGACCAGCATACGACCACGCCTGAAGCATCGCAATGCATGCACTGATACGTGTCGTTGGCTTGCTTTAGCACGGTGTACGAGCCATTGTCAGTTATGCTGAGTTTGGTGTCGTTGCCTTTGGTGCTGCTCACGGTCCAGGGTGAGGAGTATTTGCGCGAACTGGTAAGGTACATACCGGTGTTGAGGCTGCGCAGGTAATAATAATTGCCGCTCTGTTCCACAAGCCAGCGCTGAGAGATTAAGTCAGCATTGGGGGTTGAGCAGGTAACTTGGTTTGTCGGACCATTGCCCACAACAGCGGTGGAGTAGGCCGAGTTGATGATCTGATAAACCTTTCCCGTCTGTGGCAGGGCGGCGTTGACCATTCCGAAAGCCGGGAAGAGGAGAATCAGAGCCGACAGGAGTCGGATCAGTCTGATGGTTTTGTTCATGGAATTTAATATGTATGATTGGTTTTGTTTTTATCAGTGTTTATAGCAGCGCTTTCATCTGTGCGGCCAGGGCCGATGCTGCTTCTGCGGCAGCTTCGGCGAAGTCTGTGCCGGTCGATGCGTAGATGATGCCACGGCTGGAGTTGACCAGAAGACCGCATTCGCCATCGGGGAGCATGCCGTATTTCACCACTTCTTCGAGCGATCCGCCCTGAGCGCCCACGCCGGGCACGAGCAGGAAGGAGCGGGGAGCTACGCGACGTATGTCGGCAAACATGGCACCGCGGGTGGCACCGACCACATACATCATCTCTTCGGGGCCGGCCCACTGCTGCGAAGTGGTGATCACGCGCTCGAACAGCGGAGTGCCTTCAGCATCTTTTACCTGCTGGAAGTCTGCTGATCCGGGATTAGAAGTGAGTGCGAGCAGGATCACCCATTTGCCCTGATAGCCGAGGAACGGCTTGACGGAATCGGCGCCCATGTAGGGGGCTACGGTGACGGCGTCGACATTGGAGGTTTCAAAGAACGTGCGGGCATAGAGTGCCGAAGTGTTGCCAATGTCACCGCGCTTAGCGTCGGCAATTATGAATTGGTCGGGATAATTCTCGCGAATGTATTTCACCGTCTGGTCGAAAGCTACCCAGCCTTCCACCCCCATGCTCTCGAAGAAAGCGAGATTGGGCTTGTAGGCCACGCAATAGGGAGCTGTAGCGTCTACGATCGCTTTGCAGAATGCAAGCAGAGGATTTTCCTCGCGGAGCAAGTGCTGGGGTATTTTCTTGATGTCGGGGTCAAGGCCCACACAGAGAAATGAGCCTTTACGCTTGATGTTGTCGATAAGTTCCTGACGTGTCATTTTCAGATATATATGATGTTCTGGTGTTGTGAAATTGTTGTATTGTCCGTTTCTCAAAGTTCAGCCCCTTCCGCACAATGGCAAGCCCGCAGCTGCACCAGATCCTTGGCGTATGGAGCAAC
>CAZKRV010000119.1:0-5048 GCA_964555345.1 uncultured Bacteroides sp. | reverse complement strand
AATCCGTCACCTGAAGCCACGAGGATGGCTCGATAACCGTCATTGATCAGGTCATCATAGCTCAACGTCTTGCCGATGATGGTATCTTTATGGAACTCCACTCCGAGAGCACGCAGCGCGTCGATCTCTTTCTCGACCACCGAATTGGGCAGGCGGAATTCCGGAATACCATATTTCAGCACGCCGCCGATCTCATGAAGCGCTTCAAACACTGTCACGTCAAATCCGCGCTTGATCATGTCGCCGGCAAATGAGAGTCCGGCAGGACCTGAACCGGCCACAGCCACCTTGATGCCGAGCTTGGCAGGAGCCGACTGTGCGGGAGCAGCCTCGGCATTGTCGGCAGCAAAGCGTTCGAGATAGCCGATGGCCACTGCGGGTTTCTTCATCTTATTGTATATGCACTTGCTCTCGCACTGCTTCTCCTGAGGGCATACGCGGCCACACACTGCCGGGAGAGCGCTCGTTTCCTTGAGCACGCACAGAGCATCGGCAAAATTGCCGCGCTCGATGTTTTTGACAAACCCGGGAATGTTGATACCCACCGGACAACCGGTCACGCACTGCGGATCGGGGCAGTCAAGGCATCGGGTTGCCTCCAGCACGGCCTGCTCGCGGCTCAGTCCCATATTGACTTCGCGCACAAGGGTTTTCACTCGATAGTCCGCCGGCAGTTCCGACATGCTGACGCGGGGTATCTCACCGCGTTCCTTGGCCGACATGGATTTGCGAAGCTCCTCGCGCCATGGCGCGGTGCGGGGCGATATAGTATTGTTGTTCATAGGTTTGTCAAGATCTTAGTCGCATTATCATTTCATCAAAATCAACCTGATGGGCATCGAATTCGGGCCCGTCAATGCACACGAAGCGCATCTTTCCGCCGACGCTCACACGACAGGCACCGCACATACCGGTGCCGTCAACCATGATGGTATTGAGCGAAGCCACAGTGGGCACATCGTATTTTTTTGTCAGCAGCGCAACGAATTTCATCATCACGGCCGGACCTATTGTCACGACCTCGTCCACTTGCTCACGCTGAAGCACCTCTTCTACTCCTGCAGTGACCAGACCTTTCTGACCATACGAGCCGTCATCTGTCATTATGATCACTTCGTCGGAGTGCGCGCGCACCTCGTCTTCAAGTATGATGAGATCCTTAGTGCGGGCGGCAAGCACCGAGATGACTCTGCACCCGGCAGCCTTCATGGCCTTTATTATAGGCAACAAAGGAGCCACCCCTACTCCACCGCCGCAACACACCACGGTGCCGCCATTGCGGATCGCTGTGGCGCGGCCAAGTGGTCCAACCACGTCAGCCAGACATTCGCCCGGCTCCATTGCGCAGATGGCGCGCGTGGAGTCACCCACGGCCTGCACCACCAGAGTGATTGTACCTCGCTCGATATCGGCATCGGCGATTGTCAGCGGAATACGTTCCCCATGGGCATTGTCGATCACTATCACGAAATGCCCCGGCCGACGTGATCTGGCGATGAGTGGAGCCTCAACCACCAGCTTCACCACGGCTTCCGAAAAATGCTCTTTGGCTACGATTTTGTACATTGTAAATTAAGGTATTGTGTCTGGTTCAATGCCGACGTTGCGACTCAGTGGCACCCGATGGGCACTTTTGAGGAAGGCAGACGCACGCGGATCGGCGGAATGTTCTGCAGGAACCACACGGAAATTACCTCCGGTATAGGCCGGCGGCTCCGTATAGACCGGCAGGTATCGGGCCGAGTCAACAAACGCACGCCCTGACGCATCACGCCGGAGCGATACTTTCACCACCGTCCCCCCTCGGGTATCGGTGGTCTTCATATTTGAAATAAAATTGCCGAGTGAATAGGTCAGCACCACTGGATGCCCGCTATGTGACGTGCACATCTCCATCGGCTGCACCACATGAGGGTGATTGCCGATAATCATGTCCACGTCAAGAGCCAGAAGCCAATCGGCCAACCTGCGCTGCGCGGCGTTCGGGAGCAAACGGTACTCCTCGCCCCAGTGCACACACACTGTCACGATCTCCGCCCCCTTGGCGCGTGCGGCTTCCACATCGTGGCGCATCTTCGTGTGATCTATGTAGTCCACCACGGCACTGCCGGTCACCTCGATGCCGTTAGTGCCATAGGTATAGTTCAGGATTCCGAGCTTGAAGCCATTGACGTCTACTATCATCGGACTCAATGAGTCACGGTCAGCAGCGTCATGATACACTCCGATATGCGGAATCTTCTGCTCCCGAAGTCGGTCAAGAGTGCGGTGCAGGCCCTTGTCGCGCCTGTCGAGAATATGGTTATTGGCCAACAGCAACAGGTCAAAACCCGCATCAGTCAGCGAAGTGGCATATTCATCAGGAGCGCTGAAACACGGATAACCAGTATATGGCTTTCCGCCAAGCGGAGCTTCAAAATTGACCACCGCCAGATCAGCGGAACTTATATAGTCCCTCATCGCGCCGAAACACTCCGAATAGTCAAAACTTCCGTCTGGTCTGCGCGCGGCATCGATCTGGGCCTGATGCTGCATGGCATCACCGGCAAACAGAATCTCAGCCTCGTCCTGTGCGTAGGGCGAGAAACTGAAAAGCGATAGCACCAACGGCACCACTTCCGCCAGCATCAGACCTATGGTCATTCGGCGTTAAACGTATTTAGTACACCGCTCCTGACGCTGCAAGCAAAGTATTGCGCATCAGCGAGCAGATAGTCATGGGTCCGACACCGCCAGGCACCGGAGTGATATATGAACAAAGCGGCTCTACATTAGCAAAGTCCACGTCGCCGCTCAGCCTGAAACCACTCTTTTTCGTAGCATCAGGCACACGGGTGGTACCGACGTCGATGATCACGGCTCCGGGCTTGACCATATCGGCGGTAACAAAACCGGGCTGACCAAGCGCTGCGATAATTATGTCGGCGCGGCGGCAATGTTCTTTCAGGTCAGGAGTAGCCGAGTGACAAACGGTCACGGTGCAGTTGCCGGGATCAGCCTTCTGCATCATCAGCGACGCCACCGGCTTGCCGACGATATTGCTGCGGCCAAGCACCACGCAATGTTTGCCACGGGTTTCGATGCCGTAGCGGCGCAGCAGCTCGACGATACCGGCCGGAGTGGCCGACACGAAGCATGGCAGCCCTATCGACATGCGGCCCACATTGATCGGATGGAAACCGTCGACATCTTTCTTCGGATCTATCGCTTCGATTATGCGCTGCTCATCAATATGACGGGGCAGCGGCAACTGCACGATATATCCGTCGACCGAGTTATCTTCATTGAGCTGCTTGACTATCTCCAGCAGTTCCTCCTCCGCCACGTCAGCTTCACGGCGTATCAGTGTCGACTCGAAGCCGCACTGCTCGCATGCCTTCACTTTATGAGCTACATATGTTTCAGAGCCACCGTCGTGCCCCACAAGCACTGCCGCGAGATGCGGACGGCGCTCGCCGCGGGCCACTCGTGCCTCTACTTCTGCCGCGATCTCGGATTTGATCTCGTCGGCTATCTTCTTTCCATCAATAAGCATAATTCAATTATAGTATTTATGTGATGATCAGCGACGTCCCATCTGCTTCTGGGCTGCACGGGCGGCTTTCATCATCTGCATCGGATTATTCTTAAACGAAGCAGCGGCCTTCATCATCTTGCGGCTCTGTTCAAACTGCTTGAGCAGACGATTCACTTCCTGAAGGTCAGTGCCCGAACCGCGCGCTATACGCTGACGACGGTTTCCCTTGATTATATCCGGATTAGCACGCTCCTCCTTCGTCATCGAGCCGATGATTGCCTTGATTCCCTTAAATGCATCGTCCTGAATTTCCACATCTTTCAGAGCCTTGCCCATGCCGGGGATCATTGCGGCGAGATCCTTGAGCGAACCCATCTTCTCGATCCTGTTGATCTGATCCAGGAAGTCATTGAAATTAAACTGGTTTTTGGCCAGCTTACGCTCAAGTTCGCGCGCCTGCTTCTCGTCAAACTCTTGCTGGGCTTTCTCCACCAGGCTGACGATATCACCCATGCCGAGGATGCGGTCGGCCATACGTTCAGGATAGAACACATCGATTGCATCGAGTTTCTCGCCACGACCCACAAACTTGATCGGCTTGTTCACTACCGTGCGGATCGACAGCGCTGCACCGCCACGGGTATCACCGTCGAGCTTTGTCAGCACCACTCCATCAAAATCGAGTCTGTCATTAAATTCCTTTGCTGTATTGACGGCATCCTGACCGGTCATGGAGTCGACCACAAACAATGTTTCCTTCGGATTGATCGCCTTCTTGATCGCTTCGATCTCGTCCATCATCTGTGCATCCACAGCCAGACGGCCGGCCGTATCCACAATCACGAGATCATAATTATTGGCTTTCGCATAAGCTATGCCGTTAAGCGCGATCTTAACAGGATCCTTGCTATCTACCTCAGAATATACAGGTACCTGAATCTGCTCGCCGAGCACACGCAATTGCTCTATAGCAGCCGGACGATACACGTCGCAAGCCACGAGCAGCGGCCGTTTACCCTGCTCGCTCTTATATTTGCGGGCCAGCTTGCCTGAAAAAGTAGTTTTACCGGAACCTTGCAGACCGCTCATCAGCACCACAGCCGGATTGCCGCTGACATCAAATTTCGAGGCATCGCCACCCATGAGCATGGCCAGTTCATCATGTACTATCTTGACCATCTGCTCTTTGGGCTTCACAGCAGTGAGCACGTTCTGACCGATCGCCTTGGCTTTAACCGTATCGGTAAACTGCTTTGCCACCTTAAAGTTAACGTCGGCATCAAGCAGCGCACGGCGCACGTCGCGCATAGTTTCAGCCACATTGATTTCGGTGATCTTGCCTTCACCTTTCAGTATTTTGAAACTGCGTTCCAGTCTTTCACTGAGATTTTCAAACATAGATTGTATTCTGGTTACTTTACGTGTTAGATAACCACAAAATTACATATTTTTCCCCAATCACACACCATAATATCTAAAAAAAGAAGAGCGCCCAGGAGGAGAATGTTCCTCCGGGCGCTCCGGTGAAGGG
>CAZKRV010000118.1:0-5230 GCA_964555345.1 uncultured Bacteroides sp. | reverse complement strand
CGACCACCTGGTCCCAAACCAGGTGCGCTACCGGACTGCGCTACGCCCCGATGTCATAATGACGCTGCAAAGTTACACGTTTTTTTTGTTATGTGCAACTAATTTTTAAGTATTCGCCGATGATCCCGGATAGGTCGCTCCATTGGTTTTTGCAAATTTGGGAAATTTACGTATCTTTGCAAGTGATTCACCAGTCATATATGAACTCATCACGAAAACGAATAGCAGTGCTCGGATCCACTGGTTCCATTGGCACTCAGACGTTAGACATAATAGAACGCCACCCCGACCGGTTTGAGGCCGTTTGTCTGGTGGCGGGCACCAGAGTCGAAGAACTGATAGCCCAATGCCGGCAGTTCAGACCTCGTCGTGCCATAATTGCTGATCATTCGCTTTACGCACGCCTGCGCGAAGCGCTCGAGCCACTCGGCATAGATTGCGCATCAGGAAGCGAAGCCGTAGCCTACGCAATGGCAGAACCCGACATAGACATGGTGGTCACTGCCACTGTAGGATATAGCGGACTGGCTCCGACCGTCAGCGCCATCAATGCCGGCAAGGAGATTGCCCTGGCCAACAAAGAGACCCTCGTAGTGGCAGGAGACCTGATTACCGGACTACTCGCCCGCTCTGCCTCGCGCATCATTCCTGTTGACTCCGAACATTCGGCCATATATCAATGTCTGTCAGGCGAAGATCCTACTTCGGTGAGCCGACTCATCATCACCGCCTCCGGAGGCCCGTTTCGCACCATGCCAAAAGAGGAGCTCGAACGCGTCACACCGGCCCGTGCGTTGCAGCACCCCAAATGGGAGATGGGGGCTAAGATCACCATCGACTCAGCCACCATGCTTAACAAAGCTTTTGAAATCATCGAAGCCCGCTGGCTTTTCGGGGTCGACGGCAGCCGCATCAAGGCAGTAGTTCACCCGCAGAGCATCGTTCACAGCATGGTGGAATTTGCCGACGGAGCCGTGAAAGCCCAGCTCGGAGTGCCCGATATGCACCTGCCTATCAGCTATGCGCTCGGGCTTGAAACCCGCTTTGCGTCAGGGCGCCCGGGCCTCACTCTGGCTGACTATGCGCAACTATCTTTTGAGGAACCTGACACAGACAAATTCCCATGCCTTACCCTCGCGCAATATTCACTTGAACGTGGAGGCAACACGGCCTGTGTGGTAAACGCCGCCAATGAAATAGCCAACGCGGCCTTCCGCAAGGGCTTAATCGGCTTCAACTCCATTTACCGCACCATCACCGACACTCTGGCCAGCGCTACCTTTGTAGCTGAACCTACCTTGGCTGACTATGTTGACTCCAACTTCGAAGCCCGCGTTCTGGCTGAGGAGATAATCAAAAACTACAAACAAGCATAACTGATGGAAACATTTCTATTCAAAGCGCTTCAGCTCGTAGCGGCACTGTCGCTGCTCGTGCTCGTGCATGAATTTGGCCACTATATTTTCGCCCGTATGTTCGGCATCAGGGTCGAAAAGTTCTATCTCTTTTTCAATCCAGGATTCTCACTGCTAAAATATAATCCCGCCACCGGACGGCTCGAGCTCGGCAGCTGGACAGATAAAGAAGAGAAGGACCACGCCTTGATCAGCTTTAAGGTTGGTCGTGACTACGAGGCTGAAGGTGGCAAAATGGCTGGCTGGCGCCACACCATCTACGGCATTGGCTGGCTTCCGCTCGGCGGATACTGCAAAATCGCCGGCATGATTGACGAGAGCATGGACAAGGAGCAGATGGCCCGCGACCCTGAGCCGTGGGAATTCCGCACCAAACCGGCGTGGCAGCGACTGTTAGTGATGATCGGCGGTGTACTCTTCAATTTCATACTTGCCATAGTAATATATATCGGCCTGATATTCAGCTACGGAGAGAAAGGCATACTCTTCCGTGATGCCTATGCCGGCATGGACTTCGTGCCTGCAGCCATCGAAGCAGGATTCCGCCCTGGAGACATACCGCTGGCCGCTGACGGCGAGAAGGTTGAGGCAGATATGCCTGATGCAATGATGCGTCTGGCTTCGGCTCACGAGGTCACCGTACTCCGCAACGGCACTGACACTGTCAACATCACTCTGCCGGCTGATTTCCTGCTCGACCTTAACGATGACCGAGGCTTCTTCACCTACCGGATCCCTGTGGTTGTCGCAACGGTGCTCAGTGGTGAGCCGGCGGCAAAGGCAGGCATGAAGCCCGGCGACCGCGTTCTGGCCGTGGGCGACAGCCTCACCCCTTCATTCACTCAGCTCCACCCTGCCCTCCAGGCATATGCTTCGAAGCCTGTTGACATCACGATTGAACGCGACGGCAAGCCCATGACTCTGCGCGCCACTCCCACCGCCGACGGGACCCTCGGCTTCCAGCTCACCCCGATCGATGAGATTTATCCGGTATTCACCACCCGATATTCGCTGCTCAGTTCCGTGCCCAAAGGTTGGGAACTCGGCACTTCGACACTTAGCTCCTATGCATCATCAATGAAGATGGTGTTTACTTCGCGCGGTGCCAAAAGCCTCGGTGGCTTCGGCACTCTCGGCTCCATGTTCCCCGAGCGCTGGAATTGGTATGCATTCTGGACTTTCACGGCTTTCCTATCTGTAGCGCTCGCATTCATGAATATCATACCTATTCCGGCACTTGACGGTGGCCACGTGATGTTCCTGCTTTGGGAAGTGATCACGCGGCGTCCGGTGCCCGAAAAGTTCCTTGAATATGCCCAGATGGCCGGCATGGCACTAATACTGATACTATTACTCTACGCCAATGCCAACGACATCTACCGATTCTTTTTGAAATGAACAACTATCCAGCCATAAAACTCAAACGCGGTCGCGACGAGTCGTTGCGCCGCTTCCACCCTTGGGTGTTCTCCGGTGCGGTGGCCTCTTTCCCTTCAGGTATTGAAGAGGGCGACGTGGTCGAAGTGGTCAGCTCCGAAGGCGAACTCATCGGCATAGGCCACTACCAGATCGGCAGCATCGTGGTGCGCATGCTTCGCTTCGGGTCCACTGAACAGATTGATGCAGGATTTTTCACCGAAAGACTCTCCGGAGCATTCAGACTACGGCAATCACTTGGATTGATCCGCCCTGACAACAACGCCTATCGTCTGGTCCATGGCGAGGGAGACTTCCTTCCCGGCCTCGTGGTCGACGTATATGGTGACACGGCGGTGGTTCAGGCCCACTCCCCGGGCATGCACTTCTGCCGCGACATTATAGCCCGTACACTCACCGAAATTCCCGGCCTCAACGTGGCTAATGTGTACTATAAATCCGAGACTACTCTCCCATTCAAGGCTCGTCTTGATCCACAGAATCAATATATAATCGGATCCTATTCCGGTAGCGTGGCGCTTGAAAACGGTCTGCAGTTCAATATTGACTGGCTCCGCGGGCAAAAAACAGGCTTTTTCGTTGATCAACGTGAAAACCGTGCCCTGCTCGAACATTTTTCGGCAGGCCGAAGAGTGCTCAATATGTTCTGCTACACCGGCGGCTTCTCTGTCTATGCCATGCGCGGCGGAGCCTCACTGGTACACTCTGTCGACTCGTCGGCTAAGGCTGTGGAACTGACCCGAGCCAACATAGAGATCAACTTCCCCGGCGACGACCGTCACACCGCCTATGCCGAAGACGCGTTCCGTTTTCTGGCTGATATGCAGTCCGATACCTACGATCTGATCGTGCTTGATCCACCGGCATTCGCCAAACATCGCTCCGCACTGCGTAACGCCCTGATCGGCTACCGGCGCATCAATGCCGCAGCGTTTGAGAAGATAGCCCCCGGCGGTATACTTTTCACATTCAGCTGCTCACAGGCAGTCAGCAGGGAGCAGTTCCGACTTGCCGTGTTTACCGCGGCAGCCCAGAGCGGACGCAGAGTGCGGATACTCCACCAACTCACCCAGCCGGCCGATCACCCGATCTCCATCTACCATCCCGAAGGCGAATACCTCAAAGGACTGATCCTTCAGGTGGAGTGATCAACACTGACATAAATTGATAAACAAACTTACCAACCATAACCTCACATCAACCTCAATCATGAAAAAGTTACTGCCTCTGGCGCTTGCCGCTTTGGCTGCATGCACTCCAAAGACCGAACAGACTGAACAAACACAAGACATTGACTACACCGTGGACCGTTTTGCCGACATCGAAGTCCTGCGCTACACCGTGCCGGGATTTGAAGAGCTTTCGCTCGAACAGAAACAGCTCATCTACTATCTGACCGAAGCAGCCATCTCTGGTCGTGACATACTCTGGGATCAGAACTGTGCCTACAATCTCCCTATACGCGATCTGCTCGAAAACGTTTACAAAAACTACTCCGGCGATAAAGACAACGCTGATTGGAAAGCTTTTGAGACCTATCTCAAGCAGGTGGAATTCGCCAACGGCATACACCACCATTACAGCATGGACAAGTTCACGCCCGGCTTCTCTCGCGAGTTCCTTGAAGCCCAAGTGGCCAAACTTCCGGAGTCTAAGCGCCCCGAAGACGTAAATGAACTGATGAGCGTGATCTTCGATCCCACTGTGCTTGCCAAGCGGGTAAACCAGACCGATGGAGTTGACATCATCGCCACTTCAGCCTGCAATCTGTATGGCAAAGGCATCACCCAGCAGGAAGTCGAAGACTATTATGCCGGCATCAAGGATCCCAAAGATCCCACTCCGGTATCCTACGGTCTCAACTCCCGTCTGGTCAAGAATGACGACGGCTCCATTTCCGAAGAGGTGTATAAGATCGGCGGCCTCTATGGCGACAAGATTGAAAAAATTGTAGAAAATCTGCGCAAGGCTTCCGAATTTGCTGAAAACGACACACAAAAAGCTGTGATCGACAAGCTCATCGAATACTATACCACCGGATCGCTTAAGACTTTCGACGATTACTCGATCGCGTGGGTGGGCGACACCGATTCTCGCGTTGACTTCATCAACGGCTTCATTGAAAGCTATGGTGATCCCCTCGGCATGACCGCCTCCTATGAGTCGATCGTCAACTTCAAGGATCTCGAGGCATCGCATCGCACTGAAGTTGTGGCTTCCAATGCACAATGGTTTGAAGATAATTCGCCTGTCAATCCCGAATTCCGCAAACCCGAAGTCAAAGGTGTAAGTGCCAAGGTGATCACTGCTGCCATACTGGCTGGCGATGCTTATCCCGCTACTCCTATCGGCATCAACCTGCCCAACGCCAACTGGAT
>CAZKRV010000117.1:3399-5396 GCA_964555345.1 uncultured Bacteroides sp. | reverse complement strand
CGGGGAATGGGACGGGGGGCGGGAGGGACGGGTGATGGTGCAACCGATGGTTTGACCGGCATGATCGGGGCCACCGGTTTCTCCACCTTCACCGTCGGCTCCATTGCCACAAGCGGCTTAAGTTCCTGCCCCTCTCCGTAGCCGTCAGCGTTGTTGGGAGAGGGGCCGTCCGCTTGGCATAGTTTGATAAGCGTCAGCTCCACGAGAAACTGCTTGTTGGCAGCTTCACGATAGTTCATGTCAGCCGTGTTGCAGAGATCCATAGCCCGATAGAGGAACTGCGGCGAGCACTCTCCGCCGAGCGAGGCCATGCGTGCGCGGTGATCATCGTCGGCCTCCAGCAGTTCCAGAGTCCTGGGATCGCGCGCCACGAGCAGGTCACGGAAGTAGTCGGCCAGACCGTTCAGGAAAAAGTGGTTGTTGAAGCCATGATCACGCACCTCTTTATATATAAGGAGTGCGTCAGTCACGTTTCCGCTCATAAAAGCGCGCAGCAACCTGTTGTAATATTCCGAGTCGAGCACATTGAGATTGTCGATAGTCGATTGATAGGTAATCGCGTTCATCGACGATGCGGCCACCTGGTCGAATATCGACAGTGCATCGCGCATGGCACCATCAGCCTTGCGTGCTATCACATTGAGAGCGGCC
This sequence comes from uncultured Bacteroides sp., assembly GCA_964555345.1. Taxonomy (GTDB): domain Bacteria; phylum Bacteroidota; class Bacteroidia; order Bacteroidales; family Muribaculaceae; genus UBA3263. The sequence goes on along the minus strand of CAZKRV010000117.1, from coordinate 4,745 downwards.
GGCTCGGCCGTGATTCCTTCCTGCGAAGCCACATAAGCCAGATGGCCCACCATATCGGAGATGGTGATGCGGTTGAAGTCATAGATCTGGCAGCGCGAGAGGATGGTCGGTATCACCTTGTGCTTCTCGGTCGTAGCCAGAATGAAGATCACATACGATGGCGGCTCCTCAAGCGTCTTGAGGAAGGCATTGAAAGCAGCCTGCGATAGCATATGCACCTCATCGACTATGAACACACGGTAGCGGCCTGTCGACGGAGGCACCTGCACTTGATCAGTGAGGGCGCGGATATCGTCGACGCCATTGTTGGAGGCAGCGTCAAGCTCAATGATATTGAGCGAACGACCTTCGTTGAAGTCACGACATGACGCACATTCATTGCACGCTTCACCCTCCGCGGTGCGATTGGTGCAGTTTATGGTTTTAGCAAATATACGCGCACATGAAGTCTTGCCCACGCCACGCGATCCGCAGAACAGATAGGCATGAGCCAGGCGATCCTGCGCTATCGAATTTTTCAGAGTAACAGTCAGCGCCTTCTGCCCCACCACCGATGCAAAGGTAGATGGGCGATATTTACGCGCCGACACCACATATTTGTTATCTTCCATTCAGGGCCTTGATGATTTCGGATTTGTAGAGGTCATGGTCGCGCAGGTCAGGACGGCCGGCTGCAGTTCCATCACGCTGCACAAGTATATAATAAGGTATACCGTCAACTCCGAAGCGGTCACATACGGCTCTCCACTGTTCCGGATTCAGGCGGTAGTGCAGACCCTGAATATCACCGATCATGTCGATATATTTAGGCAACGGTGAAGTCTCGTTAGCGATATAGATCCAGACGATGTCATCTGACGAAAGTTCGCCCGACTTCAGCGGTTCGTTGGCAGCGAGGGCAGCCCGACAGGGTCCGCACCATGTATTCCAGAGGTCGACCATCACCACCTTACCCTTGTGAGGTGCGATGATCGCATCAAACACCTTGTCGGCATCCACATCGGGAGTCGGCAACAGCTTGGAGTTGGCGGCAGATTGCAGTATCTCTTCCGCCTGCTTCTGCACCCCGGCAGCCGCCTCGGCATAGAAAGGACTATCCAGTTTGTGCAATTCATCGAGGTCAGCTTCAGTAAGTTTGCCTTCCTCAGCTAACCGCAATTTTTCACGCAGCATACCAAACACCTCCGGATAGTGAGTGACGCCACCAAGCCAGTCATTGCGGCCGAAGTCTCCGTCGTTAACCAGCAACAGTGCCTGATCGCCCGTATCAAAGAGCATGCCGATCCTATCGAGCTGCTCACGGTCCAACTCGTAGAACGACAACATATCCGGTGAAAATATGCGAT
>CAZKRV010000117.1:0-3299 GCA_964555345.1 uncultured Bacteroides sp. | reverse complement strand
GGCACTATGCCCTCACCGCCGATCAGCTGATATGCCTTACCGTCTGCTTCGATTCTGGAAGTGCCGGCTATGCGCATCCAATAGCCGGGATTACCGGCGTAGTGCATATGAAGCACAGTCGCAGAATCGGTCACGTCCACAGCCGTGACGCTGAGCGACCCTGTATTGTTAGCTTCGACCATCGGGTTTTCGATGGTGCGCGGACGCGGGGGTGTACAGCAACTCAGTGCCGCCACGATGGCGATCAACGCCGTGATAAGGAGATTGCGTTTCATTTATTATTCTTTACGGTTGAGTTAATGCAAGTGATTTCAGTGTGGCGATCTCGGCGGGCCATAGATCGGGATCCGGAGTTTCGAGAATGAGCGGCATCGAGTCCATGCGCGGGTCAGCCATCAGCATTTCAAAGAAGCGCATGCCCAGTTCACCCTGCCCCATCGGTGCATGGCGGTCCACGTGAGAGCCGAGCCCTTTCTTCGAATCATTGATGTGCATGGCGCAGAGATAATCCAGCCCGATAATGCGGTCAAAGTCTGCCCACGTACGCTCATACCCTTCGGGTGTGGCCAGATCATAGCCGGCTGCCAGGGCATGGCAGGAATCTATACATACACCCACGCGACTCTTGTCCTCGATCTGGCTGATGATCTCGGCTATCTGTTCAAAGGAATATCCGAGGTTTGAGCCCTGTCCCGCCGTGTTTTCAATCACAGCCTTCACGCCCGAAGTCTTATCCAGAGTCTTATTGATCGACGACGCTATGCGGGCCAGGCACTCACTTTCAGACATCTCATTCAGGTGCGATCCAGGGTGAAAGTTAAGCATGGTCAGGCCGAGTTGCTCGCAGCGCTGCATCTCATCAAGAAAAGCCATACGGCTCATGAACAGCTTCTTCGGGTCCTTGGCTCCGAGATTGATCAAATAGGAGTCGTGAGGCAATATGCGGTCGGGCGTATAGCCCCCTGACTCACAGGCAGCCTTAAAGGCATCGATCTCGGCAGCCCCGAGCGGCTCGGATTTCCAACGGCTCGGATTGCGGGTAAAGAGAGCAAAGGCGGTGGCTCCTATGGCCGAGGCATAGGCCGGAGCCGAAGCGAGTCCGTCGGCCACCGGCACGTGTGTTCCGATAAACTTCATATCCTATCAGCTGACGGCGGTGAGATAACGCACTCCACCGGGAGCGGGAGCCACTGTGGCGCGGCCATGGTCAGCCGAAATTAGCAGGGTGGTGCCGGCCGGAGCCTCAATGCCGTCGATGGTGGCCATGCCTTCAAGTATCATCACCACGGTAAACGATCCTTCGGTCGGTTCAATCACGGCTGGTTCGGTAGTGTGGCAATGGCGGGTGGTGAAATACGGACACTCCACGATCGGAGTCACCGGATCGGTGGGATCATAGGCCGTGCGATAGTCGGGCAATATTGTGTCGAAATCTATAGCCTCGCGGGCTTCCGCAATGTGAAGCTGACGCGGACGGCCGAAGTCATAGATGCGATAGGTGATGTCACTCGTCTGCTGTATCTCGGCAATGAAGCAGCCGGCACCTATGCTGTGCACACGGCCTGCCGGAAGGAAAAACACATCGCCCGGTTTCACATGATAGAGCGCGAGCATATCCTCAAGAGCTGCAGTACCCTCTACGGCCATATATTTCTCCTTGGTCACGCCCTCGACAAGGCCGGCACGCAGGGTGGCGTCTTGTGCGGCATCGACCACATACCACATCTCGGTCTTGCCCATCGAGCCTTCGCCATGCAGGCGGCGGGCGGTCTCGTCATTGGGGTGCACCTGCACCGACAGGTCGGCACGGGCATCGATAAACTTGATCAGCAAGGGGAAAGTTCCGCCATAGGCAGCATTGACCCGATCGCCGAGAAGCGACGCTCCGTGGCGGTCGATGAGCTGCGGCAGGGTGAGGCCGGCCTCGGGGCCGTCAGCCACCACGGACTCCATGCCTTTCACAGCACTGAGTTCCCAGCTTTCGCCCATCGGTTCGGAGGCAGCGGGCAGGTTCTTGAATTCGGTGAGCTTGCTGCCACCCCACACGGTGGGCTTCAGCAGCGGTTTGAATTTATAGATCATGTGCGGGTATGTATTTTTATTTCAATTTTTAGATACTGCAAAAATACGAATTTTTCCCTACCCCGCAAAATATTGCGCAAACTCTTGACTTCGGGGGCTAAATGTTGTACCTTTGCACACATGAAATCTAACCATAAAGGTTTTTCGTCGCTTAGCGTCCATGCCACCGCAACGGTGAGCGTGGCCCTGATATTGCTGCTGCTCGGCCTGGTGGCCGTGCTCGGCCTGGCGGCAAAAGCCGTGACCCGCGACATCAAGGAGCATCTCGGTTTCGACATCACTCTCACCGAAGAGAGCACGCTCGACACCGTCAACGAATTCAAGCGCCGGTTAAGCGAAGCTCCATACGTGGCTTCATTTCTCTATCACTCGCCGCAGGAAGCGCTTGACACATGGCAGGAAGAGATGGGCGAAAACCTGGTGGAACTGCTTGAAGTCAATCCGTTTCTACCCGAGTTCGAGGTCAACGTAAAGGAAGCCTATGCCAATGCCGACAGCCTCGATGCCATCATAGCGCCACTGACCGAGATGACACAGGTGGCAGAGGTAAACGTGCACACCGAAGTCGTGGAGAAAGTCAACCGCAACATATCCACGCTGATGCTGGTGCTGCTGATCGCCGCCTGCGCTCTGGCTCCCATCTCGTTTGTGCTCATCAACAATACGGTGCGCCTCACAATCTACTCACGTCGCTTCACCATTCACACCATGAAACTGGTGGGTGCTTCACGCGGATTCATACGTCGCCCGTTCCTGATAAGCAATGCCGTGCAGGGCGCAGTGGCAGGCATAGCGGCCTCGGCCGCGCTGGCCGCCATGGTGGCTTATGCCTTCAGCTACATAGATCCGGCGCTCGAAGCCTATGTGAGCATAGCTCAGGTAGCCACGGTGGCCGCACTGCTCACGGTGCTCGGCGTAGCCATCTGCGTGACCGCAGCATGGTGGGCCACTCAGCGCTATCTGGTGCGCGGCTATGACGACCTGTTTCATTGAACTCCCCCACTCAGACATTTCCATATGCAACTCAACTCAACCAACAAATCCGAAACCGAATCAAGGCTCGATCCGGAAACCAAGGTGCAATTTCCGCTGACGCGCACCAACTTCATGCTCATGGGAGCCGCCGCGCTGATGATCGTGGTCGGCTTTCTGCTTATGACCGGCCCGAGCACCACTACCGAAGAATTCAACCCCGACATATTCAGCACACGCCGCAT
>CAZKRV010000116.1:0-5407 GCA_964555345.1 uncultured Bacteroides sp. | reverse complement strand
GAGGCCGAGTTTATGCAGTAACGCAGTCCGCCATCTTCGGCCGGACCGTCGTTGAACACATGGCCGAGATGCGCTCCGCTTCCGGCCGATCGCACTTCAGTGCGCACCCTTCCGAAAGATGCATCAATATGCTCGCTGATCAACTGTTCATCGATCGGGCGTGAAAATGCCGGCCAGCCACAGCCGGAGTCAAACTTGCTCGATGACACAAATAGCGGAGTCCCGTCAGTTATGTCTACATAGATGCCGGGACGGAACTCGCGATCATACTCGTTGACATACGGCCGCTCCGTGGCCCCATTCTGCGTCACCTCCCATTGCAGCGGCGTCAGCCGTGCTCTCAGTTCCGCGTTATTGGATTCTTTACGCTTGTGCATGGCGCGTGCTTCGGCGAAAAGAGCCGGATTCACATGGCAATACCCATCGGGATTCTTATAGAGATAATCCTGATGATACTCCTCTGCCGGATAGAAATTCTGCAGAGGGCCAACCTCGACTGCCAGCCGCTCCGTATGGCGTCGCTGCACCGTGGCCACCACTGCCTCTATCACAGGCAGATCGGCATCAGAATCATAATATATACCGGTACGGTACTGCGTGCCCTTGTCTTCACCCTGGCGGTTCACGGATAGCGGATCAATGCTTCTGAAATATATTGCGAGTAGATCCGACAGTCCCACCATGTCATCATTATAGGTTACCTCTACGGTCTCTGCTGCGTTTGTATCGCCGGTGCACACCATTTCATACGATGGATTTGCCACCCGGCTATTGGCATAGCCTGCAACGGCCTTTTCCACGCCGTCAATTAGCGAGAACAAGTGGGCCGTTCCCCAGAAGCAACCTCCTGCCAGATATATCTTCTTTGTCATTTTTTATTTTGAATTAATAAGTAGTGTCTGTTTACTCCGCAAATTTACCCATTATATCCGAAATAATCACTCTTCACCTCAATAATTTGGCATTTGTACGTTCAATCCAAGCCTTTGTGGAGAGGAAAAATTATTGCTTCCGGCAACATTTTTAATTGTACCGAATTCGGTACAATTAAAATCTGGATTATACAGCATCTCCCATTCACCGAGGTATTCGATCGTACCTTTGAGACTTAGCTATACATAATAACATCGGCTTTAGGAAGTTGGTGTTACCTAAACTTCGTCAGATTATACAGATTTTTCGGTAAATTAGGAACGAATTGATGCGCTCCATTTCTGTCGGAGTTGTATTCCACATTGGCTACGGCAATGTTATCCTCCAGATGTTCAAGAAATCGGTGCCTCTTATACTTTTCTCGGTTTAGTCCAAGGATCTCGAAAAATAATGTAAAAAAAATGGCAAAGTGACATACCTAAACCCCAATGATTGCGTTAATAAATAAGGATTATATATCATGATAAACGATATTGAAAATGAGAATAGCAATATTTGGAGCAAACGGCGGAATCGGAAGATGGGTCGTAAGGTATGTCATTGAACGTGATTATGACGTCACAGTATATGTCCGCAGAAAGTCCACAAATCTGCCGGAATCCGAAAAGATAAAAGTAGTAGTGGCTACAACAGACCGTATGCCCATTATCGTCTCCTAAAACAATAACACTTTATATACATATTTAAATATCAAAAACTATTATGTGGAAATACATAATGATCTGTCTACTGACGGGCATCACTTCCTGCATAGGAGGAAACAACAACACCGATAAATCTGAAGAAGGTAACATTGACGATAAAGAAATCTCTGCGGTTTATATTCAAGGTCAATGGGATATTGAGAATGTTGTCGAGAATGACTCTTCATATGTCCGTCCTTCCGAAATTGAGGAGGGAATAGCTGCCTATATTTACTTCAAAGAAGATAATACTTTTGGGATAATGACCAACTGCAATCATCTCGGCGGTCAATACGTTCAGTCTAATGATTCGATACAGTTGAAAGATATATTTATTACAGAGATGGCTTGCGACAACATGGAGTTGGAAGAGATGTTGAAAAAGGTGCTTCCTATGGTTAATACCATCGACTGCATCAATGACTCGATTACACGTCTCAACTCTGATAAAAGCGATTCCTACATTGTCCTTAAAAAGAGAGAGATGACTGTGAAATAGTCGGAATAAATGAACGCTACATTTTTTATTATAGGCTGCTGCAATATTGCCATTGGATGTGGTTCCTTAAGAAAGAATGGTATTAAACGTAATCTCATCGCCTATCTTAATTTGATCCTTGGTCTATTGCTTATAATATTCAGTTTCACAATTTTCAAGCATGCAGAATAAAATGGGTAAATGGATTACCTTAGGCTTACTGTTTCTTTCCTAAGAAACCTTCTATATCTTTAGAATTTGTGCCTGATAATCAGCTGACTTTATTCTGATTTCTTATGTCGAACTCACGTTATTTTTATACCTCATTCCGTCTAAAATACGAAACCCCTTGACCTTGACGCGATTTATTATAGTTGGAGGCGACGATAAAGATGTGTTGTTTAATACGCCTTAATTGGAAGAATTCCTCGCTTGGAAGGATCCTGTGACCATTGTATATGCCACACACGGCCATCTTCAGTGTCAAGAAGTAGGAATGTCCAGTTATTGCTTGTTGGGTATAGAGCAAATCTACCGGCTTTTTCGTCAGTTGTCAAAGCAATGCTATTTACATATTAGGCGTGTTATGTTATTGTTTCGCACTTCAATAAAATGACAAAGAGATTATGCCGAACCGGCATAACCTCTTTGTTTTGTGCTTTGTGTGGTTGGTGTTAGCTGAGACGGGCGCGGATCGCCTCGGTTTCGGCCTCATAGCCGGGTTTGGCCAACAGGGCGAACATATTGCGCTTATAGGCTTCTACGCCTGGCTGGTTGAATGGGTTGACACCTAACATATAGCCGCTGATGCCGCAGCCCATCTCGAAGAAATAGATCATCGAGCCGAGAGTATATTCGCAGAGCGAGTCCAGCGAGATCGTGAGCTGGGGCACTCCGCCATCGATGTGGGCCAGTCGTGTGCCGAGTTCAGCCATCTTGTTAACTTCGTCTACGCGCTTGCCGGCAATGAAGTTCAGACCGTCGAGATTTTCAGGATCAGAGGGTATGGTCAATGTGCGGCGTGTCTGCTCCACGGAGATCACAGTCTCAAATATGGTGCGTTCGCCGTCCTGAATCCACTGACCCATTGAGTGCAGATCGGTGGTATTGTCGACTGCGGCGGGGAATATGCCCTTGTGATCCTTGCCTTCGCTTTCGCCATAGAGCTGCTTCCACCATTCGGCAAAGAAATGCAGTTTGGGGCAGTAATTCACCAGAATCTCGATCTTCTTGCCCGAACGGTACAGAGCATTGCGGGTCGAAGCATAGAGATAGGCGGGAGAGCCGGGACGGGCACAGGCGGTCTGCATGTCGGCGGCACCATTGAGCAGCGCGCGGATATCGAATCCGGCCACGGCGATCGGGAGCAGGCCCACAGGCGAGAGCACCGAGAAGCGGCCACCCACGTTATCGTCGATCACGAAAGTGTCATAGCCCTCATCTGTGGCCAGCGAACGCAGGGCACCGCGCTTGGCATCGGTCACTGCCACGATCAGCTTCGATGCGGCCTCCTTGCCCTCCTTTTCTTCCAGCATGGCCTTGAGCATACGGAAAGCGATGGCAGGTTCGGTGGTGGTGCCCGACTTCGAGATCACTATGATGCCAAAGCGGCGGTTACGCAGATAGTCCATTAACTCCGACAGATAGTCTTCGCCGATGTTCTGGCCTGCAAAAAGGATTTCGGGTTTGGTGGGGAGGAAAGTATCTTTCAGTGCTTCGATCACGGCCTTGGCGCCGAGATAGGAGCCGCCGATGCCTATGCACACCACTGCGTCACATTCGGTGCGCAGGCGTGAGGCCACAGCCTCGATGCGGTCCACAAGGTCAGAAGCTATGGTTGCGGCGGGCAGGTTGACCCAGCCCAGGAAGTCGGAGCCTTCGCCGGTGCCGTCAAGCACCTTGCGCAGTGCGGAGTCGGCTTCGGGGGCCAGTGTGGCCAGAGTGGCGTCGGTTATGCCGGAGTCGGCTATGGAAACTGACAGAGAGTTCATATGGTTGTTTCTTTGAGAGTTAGAGGTTTATTGGTTAGGTGAGTTTCAGACTCATGCGCGATATGGCGCGGCGTGGGGGATATCCTTCGTAGAGAATCGAATATATCGCCTCGAGAATAGGCATTTCCACTCCGAAGCGCTCGTTGATTTCATGTATGCACTTGGTGCCGTAATAGCCCTCGGCCGTCTGCTCCATTTCCATCTTGGCAGCCTTCACCGAATAGCCCTTGCCTATCATCGAGCCGAAATTGTGGTTGCGGCTGAACTTAGAGTAGGAGGTTACGAGCAGGTCGCCCAGATAGACAGAGTCACAGATATTACGCGGGCGTGGAGCCACGGCATCAATAAATGAGGCCATCTCACGGACTGCGTTAGACACGGTCATGGCTGTGAAATTGTCGCCCCACTTCATGCCATGGATTATGCCGGCGGCGATCGCATAGACGTTCTTCAGTACTGCGGCATACTCTATGCCGTCGACGTCGAGCGACGTGATGGTACGCATGGTGTGCGACCCAACGCAGTGGCTGAACCACTCGGCGCGTTCAGGACTTGAGCAGCCGATGGTGAGATAGCTTACGCGGTCCATGGCCACCTCTTCGGCATGACACGGGCCGCCGATCACCAGCATATTGTCGCGCTTCACGCCATAGTGACGGATCATGTAGTCCGCCACTGTGAGATTATCTTCAGGCACTATACCCTTGATGGCCGAGATCACCGTCTTGTCTGCCAGCGGCTCTGTGATCTTGGCCATATGGGCCTTGAAATAGGGCGACGGCATGGCCAGCAGTATGGCGTCGGCCATTGCCACAGCTTCATTTATGTCTGATGTGAAGTGTATGCGCTCCACATCAAATTCCGTTGCGCTCAAATAGGCCGGATTGTGACCTGTGGCCTTGAAGTCGGCGATGCGGTCGTCACGCCGCATATACCAGATTATGTTTTCGCAATTGCGCAGCAGCAGTTTGGCCAGTGCTGTGGCCCAACTGCCGCCGCCCATCACGGCGATTCTCGTATCGGATTGTCGCAAGTGGCTCATGACTGCGTCTTTTCGGGCTTCATCTGCGGGAAGAGCAGCACTTCCTGAATGGCCACCTGTCCGGTCATGAGCATGACCAGGCGGTCCATTCCGATACCCATGCCCGATGTGGGAGGCATGCCGTATTCGAGCGCGCGGATAAAGTCGTGGTCGATGATCATGGCTTCATCGTCACCCTTGTCAGCCAATCGCATCTGCTCTACGAAGCGCTCATATTGGTCTATCGGGTCGTTGAGCTCGGAATAGGCGTTGGCCAGCTCCTTGCCGTTGACCATCAGCT
>CAZKRV010000115.1:0-5621 GCA_964555345.1 uncultured Bacteroides sp. | reverse complement strand
TCCTCGATATGCAGACCAAGCCGGCCATAGAGATCACGGAAAAATACTTTGCCTAGATGATCGCCATCATTGATGATAATGGCATTCTCATTCTGCAAATTGCTGAGTGATGCGAATGTGGGGCCGAACATGGGGTGGGTGGACACGAACGGGAACTCGGCCTCAGCGTAAAATTCAGGTAGGCCTGTCTTCACCGAGGCGATATCGCTGATGATGCAACCTTTCGGCAGGTGTGGGAGCACAGACTTGAACGCATCAAGTGTGTGCTTAATGGTAACGGCGTTGATCACCATATCGGGGGCGAATTCGTCCACTTCATCCACCGAGCTGAACCGACGGCAGTTGTAGATGAATCTCAGTCGCTTCGGATCAGTGTCGAGCACCGCCACTTCATGGTCAAACGACAGCAGGTCGCAGAAAAACGACCCCATCTTGCCGGCTCCGAGTATCAGAATCTTCATAAGTTTACTTGCTGACGCACAGATTCTTCATGTATAGCTGCGAGAAGAGTGCGTATAAACTCCTCGCCCAGGCCAAGTTCAATTCCTTGCTCTACGCGTCGCTGCATCAGGGCGTTGTAACGCGTAGGCTGTACCACTGGCATTGAATGCTCACGTTTATATAGGCCGATTTCGCGTGCTATGCTCATGCGGCGTGCAATCAGTTCGAGCAGTTCATCATCTGACGCATCGATGCGGCGACGCAGTTCCGAAAGATTTTCAGTCTGCTGCGAGCCGTCGCGTATCACCAGATTGCCGAGTATGTAGTGTAGTGCGTCGGGTGTGATCTGCTGGGCTTTGTCGCTGAGAGCGCAGTCCGGGTTGCAGTGTGCCTCGATCATAAGGCCTGTGAAACACATATCGTAGGCCTGTTGAGCTATAGGTGCTATCAGCTCGCGGCGTCCGCCCATGTGGCTTGGATCGCATATCAGCGGTATTGAGGGATAGCGGCGCCGCAGTTCGATAGGTATGCGCCAGAGCGGTTCATTGCGGTAGAGTTTATGGCCGTAGGCTGTAAATCCGCGATGGATTGCACCAAGTCTGCGCACACCGGCATTGTAAATGCGCTTGAGTGCGCCGATCCAGAGTTCGAGGTCGGCGTTGACAGGGTTTTTCACAAGCACGGTCAGCGAATGAGCATGGCCGGTCGCGGCAAGGGCATCGGCTATTTCCTGCACTGCAAAAGGATTGGCCGACGTACGGGCACCGATCCAGAGCACGTCGATGCCCGATGCGAGAGCGGCTTCCACGTGTGCGCGGGTGGCCACTTCGGTAGCGGTATACAAGCCGTATTTCTCTTTGGCTTCTGCGAGCCATTCAAGTCCCGGTGTACCTACACCCTCGAAGCCTCCGGGCTGGGTACGAGGTTTCCATATGCCTGCACGGAATATCTTGACTCCAGCAGCGGCTACACCGGCTGCCGTTTCCATGACTTGTTCGCGTGATTCGGCGCTGCATGGACCAGCCATTATGAGTGGAGTGTCGGCCGACACTCCGGGAAATATTATCGGTTGAATATTTTCCATATACAATAAATATATTGAGTCGTTGTTAATGTGATTCAGTTATTGAGAAATCCAGTGAACTTATGCGCTGCAATGCCTGCTGCAATTTGTTCTCGGGGGCGCATAGCGATATCCGAACATAGCGATCACCACAATGGCCGAAAATGAATCCCGGAGTGATGAATACGCGAGCACGGTCAAGCACCGCATTGGCAAAAGCTTCGCCGCTCTCAGCCCAGTCGGGAATGCGTCCCCAGAGAAATAGGCCGGCTTGCGCCGGATCAAATCTGCAGCCGAGAGTCCGCATGATTTCCTCTGCTACCTTGCGGCGCGAGGCATAGACGGCATTTACGCTGTCATACCAGCTTTGAGGTGCCTCAAGTGCCTTGACGGCCGCAAGCATCATCGGACGGAATTGACCGGAGTCAACATTGCTCTTTACTTTCAGTACCCAGCTGATGAATTCTTTCTTGCCGGCAAGCATGGCCATGCGCCAACCGGCCATGTTGTGACTTTTGCTGAGCGAGTTCAGTTCCATGGCTACGTCCATTGCACCCGGTATCTGGAGTATGCTCGTCTGAGGCGAGTGCAGTATGTGGGAGTAGGGATTGTCATTGACGATCATAATGCCATGACGACGTCCGAAGTCCACGGCTCGTTGCAGTATCTCGCGTGTGGCGGGGGTACCTGTAGGCATATGTGGATAGTTGAGCCACATCAGTTTGACCTGTCCAAGTTCTGGCAGACGTTCGAGTGCGTCGAAATCAGGCTGCCAACCGCCCTTTTCGGTCAGCGGATATGTCACTACATGGCCTCCTGCCAGGCGCGTGGCCGATTGATACGTAGGATATCCAGGATCAGGCACGAGTGCGCAGTCTCCTGGATTCAGCATTGCCATGCTGATGTGCAGCACTCCTTCCTTTGACCCGATCAGAGGGAGAATCTCGTTTGATGGATCGAGCGTCACACCATAGCGTCGCTCATACCATCGAGAATATGCGTCACGCAGTTCGGGCAGACCGATCGTCATCTGGTAGCCGTGGGTGTCGGGCTTGCGTGCTTCAGTGACCAGAGTTTCGATCACTTCCGGTGCAGGAGGCAGGTCCGGACCTCCTATGCCCAGTGATATTATGTCGGCTCCAGCGGCATTTAGTCTGGCTATTTCTTTCAGTTTGCGTGAAAACCAATATTCCTTGACATCGTCAAGGCGTGAGGCGGGGCTTATTTCTTTGATCATGATAGAGGAGAATTTTTGGTTTGAGAATATTCGCCAAGTATCTGCAGTTCGTTGAGCAGTGGCCTTACGGCGTTGATGGCCTGATGGTAGCGCACGGGGCTGCTAAATGTCAGATCTACGTAGAATCTATATTCCCATTCTCTGCCAACGATAGGCATCGACTGGATTTTGGAGAGATTGATGTCGTAAAAAGAGAAAATGGTCAGCACTTTTGACAATGCACCTTCGGTGTGAGGGAGAGTAAATACGATCGATGCTTTGTCGATATACTGTTCTTCCGGTCCGATTTCGTTTGCTGTCAGCGGATCCGCCAGGATCAGAAAACGGGTGTAGTTATGTTTGTTTGTCTCTATGCCATCGGCCAGTATCTCCAGTCCGTATAGTTCTGCGGCATGGCGGCTGCACACGGCTCCGTGTCCCATCAGTCCCATTGCCGCTATGTCGCGGGCACTTCCTGCAGTGTCGTTGTGTTCCACCATCTTCAGGTTCGGGTGAGCCTTCAGGAATGCATGGCACTGCAGCAGAGCCATCGGGTGCGAATTGACTTCCGTGAGCCGGTCTATTGATTGTCCGGGCAGGGCTGCGAGGGAGTGTGATATTCTCATCTTGTGCTCACCGACAATGCGCTGCCCGCTCTGTCTCAACAGTTCATGATTGGCAAGTAGCGGTCCGGCTATGGTGTTTTCTATTGCCACAACACCAAGCAGTGACGCATCTGCGCGTAGCTCTGCGAAGAGATCATCAAAGGTGTCGCACTCCACAGTCTCCATTTGTCGATTATGGAAAAAACTGCGGGCCGCGACATCATGAAAGCAGCCGGTCACTCCTTGAATGGCTACTTTTAGTGGTGATGTTCTGTCGGTAGGTGTCAGCATAAGTTGAAATATAGATCTAACGTAAAATCCAAAGTTTTATTCTTGTGGAGAGTTGTTGAAGTCTTTAATTAGTCTGCAAAATTACGATTTTTTTAATGAAAACAGGCAATCGGGGAAGAAAAAATGCGTAAAGAGAAATAATTTCGTACCTTTGCGGTCCGGTATTAACAAATTCAGGTAATATAATGTCAACAAACACAACTGACAATAAGCAGAAAGTGACCACTTTGCGCGTGGCTCAGATGAAGCAGCGCGGCGAGAAGATAGCAATGCTCACCGCCTATGACTTCACTACCGCTACTCTGGTCGATCAGGCCGGAATGGACCTGATTCTGGTCGGTGATTCCGCTGCCAACGTCATGGCGGGTTATGGCTCGACTCTTCCTATCACTCTTGATCAGATGATCTACCATGCCCAGTGTGTGACCCGTGCCGTCAAACGTTGTATGGTAGTGGTAGATATGCCTTTCGGCACATGCAGCGGCAATACTGACGTAGCTCTTGCTGCCGCTATCCGTATAATGAAAGAAAGTGGTGCCGAGGCCGTCAAGATCGAAGGCGGCGAGGAAATGATAGAGTGCATCAGGCGCATCACTGCTGCCGGCATTCCCGTAATGGGCCATCTGGGGCTGACTCCTCAGAGTGTAAATCAGTTTGGCTCTTATGGTCTGCGTGCTAAAGGTGATGCTGAGGCTGAAAAACTGAAGCGCGACGCGAAGTTGCTTCAAGAGGCCGGTTGCTTTGCTTTGGTGCTTGAGAAGATACCTGCCGCTTTGGCTGCGGAGGTGAGTGCGTCGCTTACCATTCCCACTATCGGCATAGGTGCCGGTGCCGGTTGCGACGGACAGGTGCTGGTGGTGCAGGATGCTTTGGGCATGAATGAAGGCTTTGCTCCCAAATTCCTTCGCAAGTATGCCGATCTGGCCACTGTTATCAAGGACTCGCTCGGGCGTTATATCTCCGACGTGAAAAGCGGTGATTTCCCCAATGCCTCCGAGAGCTATTGATTAAAAGTCCTTAAATCTTTTGGCTCTCACAAACTTTTTGCGTAAATTAGCGCTCTCTATTTAAAAACATTCATAACCATTTCTATAATATAAAGAATATCCCCGAAAAAAGAGAATGGCAAAAGTCGTTATAATCGGAGCCGGCGGCGTTGGTACCGTGGTGGCTCACAAGTGCGCTCAGCACCCCGAAGTGTTCGGCCCTATCGTAATAGCCTCGCGCACAAAGAGCAAGTGCGATGCTGTGGCCGAGTCCATACGCAAGGTGGTGCCCGGTGCGCCTGACATCTATACTGACCACGTCGATGCCGACAGCGTGCCTGAGCTGGTTGAACTGCTCCGCCGCCACGAGCCTGTGCTCGTGATCAACGTGGCCCTTCCTTATCAGGATCTCACGATCATGGATGCCTGTCTGGAGTGTGGTGTGAATTATCTCGATACTGCCAACTATGAGCCGAAAGACGTGGCTCACTTCGAATACAGCTGGCAGTGGGCATATCGCGAACGCTTTGAAAAGGCCGGGCTCACGGCCATTCTTGGTTGCGGTTTCGATCCCGGAGTGAGTGGTGTCTTTACTGCATATGCTGCCAAGCACTATTTCTCGGAGATGGAATATCTCGACATCGTCGACTGCAACGCCGGCGACCATGGCAAGGCATTTGCCACCAATTTCAACCCCGAGATCAATATCCGCGAGATCACTCAAAACGGTCGCTATTGGCAAGATGGCAAATGGATCACCACAGGTCCGCTTGAGATCCATGGCCCGCTCACCTATCCCCGCATTGGCCCGCGCGAGAGCTATCTGCTCTATCACGAAGAACTTGAGAGTCTGGTCCAGAACTATCCCACCATCAAGCGTGCCCGTTTCTGGATGACTTTCGGTCAGGAATACCTCACCCACCTGCGCGTGATTCAGAATATCGGCATGGCACGCATTGACGAAGTGGACTATAACGGCACCAAGATCGTGCCCCTTCAGTTCCTCAAGGCCGTGCTCC
>CAZKRV010000114.1:0-5815 GCA_964555345.1 uncultured Bacteroides sp. | reverse complement strand
GCCCGGCGGCAAGCCCAATGCCGACGACACCTACCGTCCTGAACGCGCCAATCCCTATCCCAAACGCGTGATCATCTTCTCGCCCCACCCCGATGATGACGTGATCTCCATGGGTGGCACTTTCAAGCGCCTTGTGGATCAGGGCCATGACGTGCACGTAGCCTACGAAACCTCCGGCAATATCGCTGTAGGCGACGAGGATATGATGCGCTACATCATGCTCAATGACTATATCGCTCCCATCTTCGGCTTTGACAATGACAACTTCAAACAGAAGAGCAAGGAGATCAATGAATTCGTGGCCAACAAGCAGCCCGGCGACATGGACAGCGCCGACATCCGCACCATCAAGACAATGATCCGTCAGGCCGAGGCCCGCACCGCCTGCAAGTGGATCGGCGTAAAACCCGAAAACGTGCACTTCCTGCGCCTCCCCTTCTATGAAACCGGTGCCATCAAGAAAGGTGACCTCACTGAAAAGGATATCGCTATCGTGCGCGACCTGATCCTGAAGGTTAAGCCCAACCAGATCTTTGTGGCCGGTGACCTGGCAGACCCCCACGGCACCCACCGCGTCTGCACCGATGCCGTGCTGGCCGTGATCGACGAGTTCAAGGACGAAGACTGGATGAAGGACTGCCGCATCTGGATGTATCGTGGCGCATGGGCTGAATGGGAAATTGACCACATCGAAATGGCCGTACCCATCTCGCCCGAAGAGCTCCGCTTCAAGCGCAACTCTATCCTGAAGCACCAGAGCCAGATGGAAAACGCTCCTTTCCTTGGCGACGATGACCGCCTCTTCTGGCAGCGCGCCGAAGAGCGTAACCGCTCCACCGCCAAACTCTACGAATCGCTCGGCCTCGCTTCTTACGAAGCCATGGAAGCATTCGTACAGTACCACCCTATCCGCGACTGATACCAGCCTGCTGAACAATAAAAAGCCGCCGGTCCCGTTTGCGGGCCGGCGGTTTCTCTTATCAACAAATTTCACGACGTAAAACCATGGAATACATAGAACTGCACCACGACAGCATCAATCTGCGCGAAGTGGGCCGCGTGACCGACCTGTTGCGTCGGGGCGACGTGATCATCTATCCGACCGACACACATCCGGCTTTAGGCTGCGACGCGCTCAATGCCTCGGCTATCAGCCGTCTATGCCGCATCAAGGGAATCAACCCTGAGCGACAGACCCTGTCAATCGTGTGTGCGTCGCTGAGCCAGGCCTCGGTCTATGCACGGATTGACAACCGAGCATTTGCCATCATGCGGGCAAATCTGCCGGGACCGTTCACATTCCTGCTTCCTGCGGCACCGACACTACCGAAGGCATTCAAAGGGCGCAAACAAGTAGGCATACGCATACCCGATGACAGAATCTCCGTAGCATTGGCCGACGATCTTGGTGGCCCGTTGCTGAGTGGTTCGATCGGCGACAACGACCCGTTTGAGTTCGAGCACTCCGTTGCCGCTATCGTCACAGACTCCGATGCTGAACCTGATGCAGACCGCATGAGTTCGGCCATCATAGACCTGACAGACTCGGCCGATCCCATAATCGTGCGCGAAGGTCCCCTCCCGCTTCAGTGACATTGCCCCGCACAATCAGCGGTCAGCCGATGCGTGACAGCACCGAGGGCTGAGCCACAAGCCAGACAATGTCGCCTGAATTGAACTGCACATCACCGCTGAGTTCCACATAATCGTCGCCACGCTGTATGGCCACGATCAGTGCCCGGTACGCATTGCGCACGTCGGCCGATGCGAGAGTATGGCCGACAAGCGGTGAAGAGTCACTGAGCTGGACATGACTGAACTTAACCTCCTCGGCTGCGCAGGAGTTAGCACTCTCCTCCTCACCCGACTCCATGACCGAAGTCAGAGCCTGGATCTGCTCTTCAGTACCCACCAGACCGACGGTGTCGCCGGGGAACAGGCGTTCGTTGCCACCAGGCACGGGAATGACGCAGCCACCACGCTGGATTGACGCAATATTGACACCATAACGGCGACCGAGGTTGCTGACGCTCAGACGCTCGCCCACGAATGGGCAGTCATAGCCCACCTGAACGAAGGCCATGTGCATATCGCTGACCAGAGTATTGTTAGCACCTGTGCGGCGCAGTTCGCGTTCGTTGAGATTATTAAGAAACTTGAGTTCTATGCGGGCCAGACGATGATGCACGTTGCGCGAAATCAGCACGAAACCGAGAGTGAACACTGCGGCACCGAGAGTGGCACCGATGGCCCAGCCGAAAGAGGTGCTGATCACGTAGATGACGAAGCCCATGGCAATGAGCAGGCGGAATATGCTCATGACGATCAGCGGCACGTCAAAGCGGGCGTTGGCCTCGCGCAGACGCTTGCGCTCAGTAGCCTTGGAAGCGGGATAAGTAAGTGCGAGGAGGAAGGGAGACATGCAGACGATCGTAATCACGCAGCCGAGGAAGCGACCGAGCCAGCCGTTGATATAGCGTTCGACAAGACCGACCACATACATCTCGCAGACAAGATCGATAGCCACAAGCACTATACTGTAGAGCAACACACGCCAGGCATAGCGGCGAAGCACGGTCTGCCAGAGCACACGCGTCTCGCTCTCATTGCCGGCAGAAGCCGAATAGCGATCAATCAGGAAGCGGAGCCTGCGCGGCAGGTGACGCTCCACAAATCCATAGGCCGGGTCAGCCATACGGATAAAATACGGTGTGGTGAAGGTGGTGATGACCGATACGGCCACGACGATCGGATACATATTGGCATCAAGCACTCCGAGACTCATGCCCAGTGTGGCGATAATGAAGGAGAATTCGCCGATCTGGGTCAGGGCAAAGCCTGACTGCATGGCCACACGGAGAGTCTGGCCGGTGACGAGCATACCGAATGAACCGAACACGATCATGCCGACTATCACAGCCAGCGACAGGATCAGGATGGGCTGCCAATACTCGACTATCACGCCGGGATTGACCATCATGCCGACTGAGATAAAGAACACCGCACCAAAAAGGTCTTTGACAGGAGAGATTACATGCTCGATGCGTTCAGCCAGGCTGGTGCCAGCAAGTATCGAACCCATTACGAAAGCGCCGAGGGCGAGCGAGAAGCCGCAGAGCACGGAAAACACCGCCATGCCAAGGCAGAGGGCCATGGAGATCACGAGCAGGGTTTCGTCGCTCAGATGGCGGCGGATCAGGTTGAGGGCGGAGGGAAGCAGATATGTGCCGATCAGGAACCAGATTATGAGGAAGAATGCGAGTTTGGCCACACTGAAGAGCATCTCGCCGCCGGCCACAGACTGATTGATGGCGATAGAGGAGAGGATCACCATCATCAGCACGGCGAATAGATCTTCGACAATGAGCACGGCAAATACCTGCGATGCAAACTTGCGGTGACGCAGACCGAGATCGGTCAGGGCCTTGAGTATGATGGTGGTCGACGACATTGAGATCATGCCGCCGAGAAAGAGGCTGTTGATCTGCGAGAATCCGAGCAGATGACCTATGGCGAAACCGGTGGCCATCATGCCTATGATGATGATCAGGGCCGTGACGATAGCCGATCCGCCCGTGCTGAGCAACTTCTTGAAGCTGAATTCCAGACCGAGCGAAAAGAGCAGCACCACAATGCCGATCTCAGCCCAGAAGTCGATATTGTCGGCATGGGCCACAGTGGGCAGATAGGTGAAGTTGGGACTTGCCAGGAAGCCGGCCACGATATAGCCGAGCACCACCGGCTGCTTGATCCACTTGAAGAGCACGGTGACTATGGCGCCGAGAATCAGGATAAACGCCAGATCTGTAATCAGGGATTCAATCATTGGAGCTGATTGGAAAGGGTGATGGAATCAGTGGGAAGAAGGGCGGATAGTTCGCCGAATAGCTTTATATAGTCAAGCGACTCGCGGCTCAGCACTATCAGGTTAAGGCGGGTGACGCGCTCGACATAGTCATAGTCCACATATTCGTTGACCAGCCTGACACCATGACTTGCAAGCACAGTGCGGTAAGGTGTGATATCGGTGACTATGTCACGCACTTTCATGCGGATAATGCGGCTCTCACCGCCCATGGCATGGCGGCGCTCCACTCCTTCGAGGGTCACGAGTATGGCGAGTATGAGCAGCGTTGCGGTGATTGAAAGCAGGTAGAGGCCCACGCCTACAGCCAGTCCGATGGTCGACACCATCCAGATGCCGGCGGCAGTGGTGAGTCCGCGCACGGAACCTTTCATCTGAATGATGGCTCCGGCACCGAGGAAACCCACACCGGTGATGACCTGAGCGGCTATACGGCCCGGATCACCGTTTTTCAACCCTACGTAGGCCTGACATATGTAGATGCTGACAAGCATGGCCATGGTGGCGCCCATGCAGATCAGGGCGAAAGTGCGCAATCCGGCAGGCTGCCCCTTGCGCTTGCGTTCATATCCCACCACCGAACCGAGCAGCAAGCTCACGAACAACTTGAACACGGCCTGGGCGGTGGTGATCTCCACCGCCGTCATCTGTCGCCAGAGTTCAGCCGCAGTATCAATCATTTCTTAAGTTGGAAATCAAGTGAGCAGAGGCGGTAGTTGTCGGCAAAAAGCTCGACTTTGTAGGTGCCGGGATTGAGGGCGGTATTGTTGTCCCAATAGATCTTCACGCCAGAGAGTTCAGCTCCTTCATACTCGATATCCTTCTGCGCGGTAGCCTCGACACGTCCGTTATCGAAGGGGAAGGTGATGCCGTTGCCCTGAAGCAGATTGCCTTCAGGCGAGGTGATGCGCAGGAAAATAGTCTTGCGGCCGACAGGAGTGGAATTGTTCTGCGGTATGGTGAATGTCACCACAAGCTGCTTGGCCTTGGTGATATTCTTTTCGTGCTTGCCGTTGGATTTGAGCGCTTCGAGGCTCACACCGGTCACATTGAGTTTCTCGGCCAGCTCCATACGCTGCGACAACTCTTTGTTAACCTTGGACTGCGACTGCACCTGGCTGGCCAGCTGAGTGTTCTGGTTTGATAGTGTCTGGTTTTCATTACGCAGCTGCTCGTTTTCCTGATTGAGTTCAGCGATCTGCTCCACATAGTGCTTCATGATGTTGCGCAGTGTGGCGATCTCCTTCTGGAGCTGGGCTATACGTTCGCTCGACAGGCGGTCGCGGCGTTTGAGTTCGGCAGTGAGTTCCTCGACCTTGTTTTTGGCGGCTTCATATTCGGCACGGATCGAGTCGTTCTGAAACATCTGCACCTGACCTTCGTGTTGCTGGAACGAAGAGTTAAGCTCCTCGTACTGATTGGCCAGTTCGAGCTGCTGATTTTCGAGCTGAAGCTCCTCGGTGCGGAGCAGGGCCTCTTCAAGCTTGCTGTTTTGCATGAAGATGAAAGCGCCGAGTCCGATAATAAACACCACCAGGACAACGGCGGCAATTATCAGATACACACGGTTTTTGTTGCCGCTCTTGGCGGGCGCGGGCTGAGAATTGTACTGGTCTGCCATAAGATATTCGGATTTGAGCTACAAAAGTAGTAAATTCGCCCGAAATTAACAAAAAAACGCGCCTTCCCATGCAGGAAGACGCGCCATTTTTTCTATCAGGCAGGGAGATTAAGCCTTGCCGTTGGAGCCGAGCACGTTGACGATCTTGTGCTTGTAGAGCTTCTCCATTTCGTCGCGGGCGGGGCCGAGATACTTGCGGGGGTCGAACTCACCGGGCTTGGTGGCGAAGACTTCGCGCACTGCAGCAGTCATGGCCAGACGGCTGTCGGAGTCGATGTTGATCTTGCAGACAGCGCTCTTGGCAGCCTTGCGGAGTTCTTCTTCGGGGA
>CAZKRV010000113.1:0-5852 GCA_964555345.1 uncultured Bacteroides sp. | reverse complement strand
GCTCGAAAGTTTTCGCCTTGATGGCGCCGGCAAGGCCAAGATGGCGGTAATCTGGGTCGACAATCAATCCGGATGTTGCAACGAAATCTCCATGACCCCAGCTTTCGATGTAGCTGAACCCTACCAATCTGTCGCCGTGCAGAGCCACCACGCTTTTGCCACCGTTGATTTTTTCGGCAATATATTCGGGTGATCGCTTGGCGATGCCTGTGCCACGCTGTAGAGCCGATTCATAGATCAGCTTCACAATGAGGTCAGCATGGACTGCGTCATCGGGTTCGGCATACTTGACTGTGATCTCTGTGATATTCATCTTTTTTGTCGTTAAGTGTACCGAATAAGATTGTAAAACGTCGCCAAAGGTAGGGAAAATATTTCAAATGGCAAAATAAAGAGTTAAATCTGTGTCGGCATAAAAAAAGAGGGGGTCGCTTCACAGCGCCCCCCTCATCAATCAACAGTTTTAATTACCAATTAATTATTAAGCTGTTTTTTTCCATTTACGATGTAGAGACCCTTACCGGGTTTGAATACACGACGGCCCTGGAGGTCATAGATTTCAGTCTCTGCTCCATCGACGGTGATGTCGGTGAGGCTGTCGTAGGGGTTGTTGATCTCGGTGATGTTCACCTGCCAGAGGTAGCCCTTGGGCGAGGTGCCGAACTTCATGATCTCAACGGGGTCGTTCTGGCAGTCGAAGCCGAGCACGCTACCGTCCTGGGCAACGGAGTAGAATACCACGTAGCCTTCGCTCACGCCGATGGTGAATACACCGTTGGGCTCGGCGGGCAGTTCATCGAGAGCCTGACAGTAGTGTACCTTAGGAGTACCGATGTACTGATTCTTGTAGCTCTTGAGGAAGTACTGTCCTTCTTCGCCGGCGGGCACGAGGGTCCATGCGGCGTTGTCATCAGCGGTTGCCTGATAGTCGAAGGAGTCATAGCCCTGGTTGGTGGACTTGGTGGTGGCGCTGAGATAAGCGTTCTGGATGTTCTGGAAGAGGGTCCAGGGCTTGTCGGCATTGGTGCTGAGGGCCTGGAGTACTATCTCTTCGAGAGTGGAGATCAGGTTCTCCTGAACGTATTCGTCAAACTGCTCTTCGCTTTCAAATTCCTCGAGGAATGATTCGGGAGTGGTAAACTCAATCAGAGCGCAGAAGAGGTTGATGCTTTCTTCAGCGAATGGCACGCTCTTCTTGTAGAGTTCGGCGAGAGCCTTGGCTTCTTCCAGCTTGGCTTCGATGTAGGCAAGCTTTTCGGAGTCGTCTTCACCAGCCACGAATGCGAAGCAGAAAGGAGCGACGTCACCGTTGAAGCGGGTGCCGTAGGTTGCGAAACCGATGCCGTCACCGCTTGCGGTGAGTCCGTTGCTGAGGTTGTTGCGCGGGATGCAGATGGTGATGATGCCGGGGTTATCGAACACGATGGAGTAGTAGTCGGAAGTAGCGGAGTTGGTGTTGTCGTTGGGGGTGGTGGTGTTAGCGCCACGGTAGCCCAGATAAACGTCGGCCGTTACGTCCTTCATGAGTACGGAGTACATGTTGTTATCGGTAATGTCAGCAGCGAGAGTGAACTTCCATGCGGAGGCTTCGCCTTCGGTGAAGTCTGAGTACCACTTGCCATCGAAACCGATGTAGCCGTCGGTGTTGACCGACTTGAAGTATACGGGAGCCTTGGTGTTGACCATGGTGTCGATCATGGCGCGTTTGGCCTTGACCATGAGTTCACCGATAGCAGCTGCAGATTCAGCGGCTGTCACTTCGGGAGTGACCTTTGCGATGATATTTTCGCCGAAGGGCATCAGTGCGCCCCAGAGACCGAGCTGAGTGTTGGCCATCTCGGCGGCCTGGTCAAGAGTGTATGCGTTGAGCTTCAGGCCGGTGGTAGCGGCATTAGCGTTGTATACACCGACGGTGTTCTTGTCAGTATCGATACCAACTTTTGAGGCACCCACCTTCAGGCAGAGAGCGCCATTGTCAAATGCAAGGGTGAACTTGATGTCGGTTGTGAACCAGCCTCCGTAGGGAGCGATCCTGTTACCGGCAGCATTGGAGCCGGCGAGGCGGCTGTTGGTGTTGATGGCGTAGATAACGCAGTTGTCGCCGTCTTTCTCGATGCGGAAGAGGTTGCCGGCGCTGATTTCCTTAGTAAGAAGCATTGCGCCCTGGTCATGCTGCGGAGCATAGAGCGAGGTGCTGTAGTAGGAAGCCTTGTTGTCTTCGGCAAGCGAAGCTACCTGAATGGTGAATACATCACCGGCTTCAGACTGATCGTAGACAGCGTCGATGATCGAAGCCTCGATGGTGGCCAGAGTTTCCTGGAAGTAAGCCTCAACTTCTGCCACAGTCGAGAACTCTTCGGAGAGTTCTTCAGCATTTGCCAGAGCGGCATCGAGCTGAGTGTTGGCAGCGGCGATCACTTCGGTAGCGAAGGGGATAGACTCGCCATATTTCACGCAGAGAGCCTTGATGTTTTCAATTTGAGCAACGAAAGCTTCGTAGACTGAGCGGTCGGGAGCGGGGTAGAGGCGGTCAACCTGCTCGTCGGTGTATTCGTCGAGCTGAGACTTGAACCAGAGGTTGCCGTTGTCGTTGGCCCACATACCCACGAGGCGGTCGCAGTTGTCGGCATCAAGACAGTTGTTGTTTACGACATTGCTAATGCAGATCTGCACGCCGGTCTTGCCGTCCTTGGTGAGTTCGGGGAACCAGATATTGACGGGTTCGTCGACAGTCTGTGAGCCGTAGGCAATCAGGTCTACAAGATATTTCTTGGTAGCGTAGTTCTGCACATGATATGCGCCGTCTTCAGTGCCGGGGAAGATTTGCCATATGGCGTTGCGGCAGAGGGAGTCGACACCGCAGAGAGTGCTTGACTTCGGACCTCCTGTAACCCAGGATGAACCGGTGACAGGCTTGTAAGCATCCTGGAGGTAAACACCCCAGTGGTTGTCATCGGTGTCCTGACGGTAAGCCTCGAAGGTCACGTAGACGTTGCCGTATTTAGCCTTGACTTCTTCTTCGCTGACGGTGCTCTGATACCAGGTGCAACCGGTGTCGTTCTGCCAGGAGCCGGTAAGTCTGTCGTAGTTGTCAGCATCGAGACAGCTGTTGTTGGTCACGGTGGCACCGGTGCAGATCAGCACGCCGTCACTGTAGGGGTGCAGCCAGATGTTGACAGGCTGGTCAATAGTGGTGGAACCTTGGGCGGCGAGCTGCACGAGGTAGCGGCCGGTGGCGAAGTTGCGGATATGGTAAGCTCCTTTGGCGGTGCCTTCGAGCAGCTCCCAGATGCAGTTTGCAGAGAGTTCGTCGGTGCCGGAAAGGGTGCGTGAGAATCCTTTAGTTCCTTCAACCGGTTCGTTAGCGTCCTGGAGATATGTGCCCCAGTGGTTGGAGCCGGAGTCCTTACGCTTGGCCTCGAAGGTCACGTAGGTGTGGCGGTAGTTGCTCATCATGTCAACCTGCCAGCGATAGCCTGTAGAGCCGTCGTTGAGTCCCATGATTTCGACGGGATCGTTCTGGCAGTCGAAGCCGAGGCCGCAGCCTTCGTGGTTAGCGGACTTGAAGATCACGTAGCCGTCTTTGAGACCGAGAGTGAATACGCCGTCGGGAGCGGTGGGCTGAGTGTCAGCCACGCGGCAGTAGTTGACGTTGGGGGTGCTGATGAACTGGCCCTTGGCGCTCTTCATGAAGAACTGGCCGTCGGTGCCGTTGGCCACGAGGGTCCATGAAGCGTTTGCGTCAATCTTGTTCTGGTAGTCAAACACCACGAAGCCCTTGTTGCCCGGGTCGCGGGTGAGGGCGCTGAGATAGCCTTTCTGCTTGGGCTGGTAGAGTACCCAGTCCTTGCCGATGTTGGCGTTGAGGTCAGCCAGCAGGGCGGCTTCGATCTTGGCGATCTCGCCGTCAACGTAGGCATTGGCTTCTTCAACGGTCTTGAACTGAGCGGCTACGTTGTCAATATTTGCGATAGCCTCGGGGAGGGTCTTTTCGATGGCGGTGCGGGCGGTCTGGCCAGCGAAAGGTATGCTGGTGAGATAGAGCGCACCCAGCTTGGTGGCTTCGGCGAGGCGGGCATTGAGGGCCTCGATCACTTCGGGCTTGGCCACAGGATTGGCAACGAACTTGAAGGTATTCTGGCCGATGGATGTGGCGAAGCGCTCTGAGTAGTTGCCGATATAGAGATTATATTCGGTATTGTTGGAGCGGAGGCAGTTATCGGTTGTTTTGCCGGGTACTACGAACGACACGGAGCTGGAGCCACTTTCAAACACGAGGGCGAAGTAGCAGTTTTCGCCGGGCTGGTCCACCAGAGTGCATTCGTGGGTCAGATATTTCTTGACAGCGTGATTATAGAGCAGCACCTTATTATATCCGGCCTCTTCCACGAGGGTGATTTTCCAGCGCTGGGCATTGGCAGTGGGGATATCGGTCTTAAGGGTACCGTCAACGTCGCCTATGTATTTGTTTGAGAATCCATTGATAGCGATATTCACTTCACCTTCGGTGAGCATGGTGAGGAAGTGGTCCTGCACCTTCTTGATGAACTCGGGCAGAGCAGAGAGGGACTCAAGCTTGGTGACATCGGCACGATACTGGGTCATTGCATCTTTGAATGCGGGGAATGAGTTGCCCCAGTAATAGATGTAGGAGGACGCACTGCTCAACGATTGAGACAAGGTGTAGGCAGCTACATACATTAAAGTGGTGGGATCGGTAGCATCGAGAATGGCTACATTGCCGTCAGCGTTGATACCGAGAGCCTTGGCGGGATTGGCTGCGAGAACGAGCTGCATGGCGCCATTGTTGGGCACGATCTTGAATGCAGGCTCGTTGGGCTTAGTGTCGGATTTGGGACCGATCAGACCGCCATTGACTTCTGAGCTACCCATGGCCTCACCGGTGAGAGTGGAGCGGAGGGTGAACACATCGGAAGAACCATCAGTAAGCACACTCTGGAATAAGGACACGCCTGTAGTGGGAATGTAGTTGCTTTCAGTGCAACCGATGGCATTGAGGGAGTTGGAGATATAGGAAGGCTTTCCGTCAGTACCGTTAGCTCTGAAATAGAAAGCACATTCGGGGTTTGCGAGCATTGCCTTTACGTCGGCAATGATAGCAGCTTCGAACTTGGCGGTTTCGTCAGCAAAATATTTCTTGACGGCGGCTACCGAAGAGAACTGGGCCGAGAGAGTAGTGAAGTCACGGAGGGCATTGCCGAGACTGTAGGCCATTGCCTTTGTTTCATCGCTTGCGAAACTATATGCCTGCAGATATTTGTAGGCCAGACGGGCAGAGTTGCTGATGCATTCGGTGAAGGCGTTGGCTATGGCAATGTTGTCTACGGTGCAGTCGGGATCGGGTTCGTATTCAACCACGATATTGTAGACTGACATACCGGAGCTTGCATTGGTTATAGTATATACATTGCCTTCGTGGGTGAATTTGTCTGTACGGTCGTAGTTGTTGTATAAGAATTTCACCGAGGTGACCTTGTAACCTGCATCGGGAATAAAGGTGATGCTTGAGTTAGGGCTTGTCGGATAGAAATTGAGATAGGGAATGGCCGTAGATGAACCACCATTAGTATATCCGAGGTGTTTATTGTTGTTGACAATGGAGATGGGGCCTTCCTTCATCAAAACGTTTTCCTGAACATAACCGCCGTCAACAAAGATGTTGTAGGGGTTGAGTTTGATGTTGAAGTCAGCTGTGCCGGCCGTGATGGCAGGTGCAGGTTCAGCAACGTCGGCCACGGGGTGGAACAGGAAGAGGCCGCTCAGGCCGTCGGCGGGATTATCGTAGCAGTTTACGGCGTAGCCCTGACCGGTAGCAGCCACGTTCATCCACC
>CAZKRV010000112.1:1590-5876 GCA_964555345.1 uncultured Bacteroides sp. | reverse complement strand
GCGATGGCGAGGCGGAGAGCTTCGGCCTGGCCTTTGTAGCCGCCGCCGTCGAGATTGACAAAGATGTCATATTTCTCTTCGACTCCGAGAGTCTGGAGGGGCTGCTTCACGATGTACTGAAGAATCGACGAAGGGAAGTAAACGTCGAGGGCACGGTGGTTGATGGTGATGGTGCCGTTGCCTTCTTTGAGGATCACGCGGGCAATAGCTGCTTTGCGGCGACCGACTGCATTGATATTTTCCATTCTTGTTGATTATTTCAGAGTGTTGATGTCGATAGCTTTGGGTTCCTGAGCTGCATGGGGGTGCTCGGGACCGTTATACACGTGCATATTGGTGATCAGCTTGCGGCCCAGACGATTTTTGGGGAGCATGCCCTTCATCACGCGGACAAACAGGGGGTGGATACCGGCCTTGAAGTGTTTGGTCATGCTCTTGCGCATGAGCACTTCGGGCGAAAGCTCCTTCTGTCCGCCGGGATATCCGGAGAAAGTGTGATAGACGCGGTCGGTCATCTTTTTGCCGGTGAGGATCACCTTGTCGGCGTTGATGATGATGACATTGTCGCCGCACTCCACGTTGGGAGAGTAGCAGGGCTTGTATTTGCCCATCAGGATTTTTGCAACCTTCGAGCACAGGCGGCCGAGGTGCTGGTCGGTGGCATCGATGAGAATCCATTCATGGTCGATGCTCTGGGCGTTGGGAGAGAGAGTTCTGTAGCTTAAAGAATCCACGGTTAAACGATTAGTTTACAGTTCATTACTATGGACATATCGCGCACTCCGCTCGGCCAAAAGCGGGGGTGTGCGGCAGAGGTCCGATGCATTGGTTGGATAAAATCGGTCTGCAAAGGTAGTGATTTTCCGCGAATTGACAATGCGCCCCTCAAAATTTTTTATTTCTCCCCGTTAGAAAAGTTTTGAATGTGACCCGCAACGCACGGGGGCATTGTGCCTATCTCTTGATCGTGATATATATTAATAAGGTGTATCTAACATGTATGCGGTGATATTCACCGCAAATTTGCGGCGAATACGGGTCTTTTTCGCCGCAAACATTTGTTTTGAGTGGTCAGAAGTCAGAGAAGAAGGTGGGTGAGATGCAGATGCCGACGCGCAACTGTGAGTGAAACCGGTTGTATTCCAGCAAGCCCTCGCCATAGCCATTGTAGAACTGGGCGAAAAGATACTGATTGTCCTTTTTCAGGATCCGGTATTTCAGCTCTACGGTGGTATTGTAGTTAAAGGGATTGGGACGCCACCGGCGCGTCAGTATCACCGAAGCGCCGAAACGCCGGTTATTGCTCATCACCTGCAGCCCGCACTGATAGATGCCGTTGTAGCGCAAGATGTCGCGATTGTTTTGCCCGTCGATGATCGGCACCCACAATTTGGCGTGGACCATCAGATTGCGGTCGAGCACCAGCGAGGCGGCGAAAGTCACACGATTCCATGACCGCGACTCCAGACCGTCGCGCCCGTTGCTCTCATGCTCCAGCACCAGGGCCAGCTTGCCTAAGTAGCGGCCGTCGACCGAACTGAACAGCGGCTTGGCCAGACCGATACCAGGATTGAAGTTCAGGTCAGTCATGGGCAGTGAATTCTGCAGCACGTTCCAAAACACCTTCTGCGTATAAAACAGATAGAGATACGTGCCCCACGGGAGGGTGCTCCTGGTGAGCTTCTGCTGGATCGAGATCTGGAACTTCACATTGGTATTGGCCGTGGTGGGTTTCTGGCCTATCGGCGGTCCGAAGATGAAGTAATTGTCCTTATATAGACCGAAATTCGGGCCGCGGTCATACTCGCGGCGTATGCTGTCGGCATTGACGAACTCATCTCGAACCACAACAATCTGCGCCACGGCCGGGCCTATGGCGAGAATCATGGTTATGAGCAGCAGAATGTGACGTTTCATAATCGCAAAATTAATGATATTTTTTGACTACTTGGCATATTATCCCTAATTTTGCAGACATGAAGACTATGAAACAGGCAATTTTGACCATTGCGGCCGCCGCAGCCATAGCCGCGGCCACCGCCTGCGGCAAGAACGAAACGTTTACCGTCGAGGCCAACATCGATGGCGTAGGTACACAAAATCTCACCGCCATCTGGCGCACCGCCCCCGACGGCCACCTCGGGGTAGCCGCCATCACCGCCGTCGGAAACTCATTCTCCTTCACCGGATCTACCCCCGAGCCTGCGTTAGTCGAAATCTATACCGCACAGGGAGCGCCCTTGCTCCGGTTTATGGCCGATGGCGGCGACAAAGTGCGCCTGCGTGGTCCGGGCCATGACCTCCGCGTCACTGGCAGTGACATCGGAGTGCACTTTGCCGAAGTGCTCAACCGCGTCAACGAAGAGCCTGACCGCGCTGCCGCCATAGCCACCTACGTAGCCGCCAACCCTGCCGACCGCGCCGCCGCCGCCCTGCTCATAGGCGAATTTGATGCACGCGGCCGCGAACGGCTGGCCGACTCCCTGCTCGGACTGCTCGACTCGGTGGCTGCCCCTGCGTGGCTTACGGCCGACTGGGCTGCCTCGGTGCGCCGGAGCGCGGCGGCGGGTGCTGATACCATAGCCGAATTCAATGCTTTTATCTCCAAGGCCGACACCTTTGTCACCCTCTCAGGTCGCCACATCTACGTGCTCACCGAAAACGAGACCCAGCGCCCCGCATCGCTCATCGACTCACTGCGGGCCTGGACACGTGATGCCGACAGCCTCACCGTGGTCGACATTTACTTCGGCGCTGACCGCGCCGTGTGGCGCGCCATCACCGAGTCTGACTCAGCCACCTGGACCCAGGTGATCCTGCCCGGTGGCGCCGCCGCTCCCGCCTTCCTTCCCCTGCAGATCCGCCACACGCCCATGCTGCTTGAGACGGACTCGGCCGGTGTCATCACGCGCCGCCTCTCCCTCTGACACTTTTTTTATACCCACGCGGAAAATTATCCCCTCAAGGGGGTAAATACGGCAGTAACTTTGCGGAGTATCAATCATTATCATAACACCAATACTCCCTCTTTTAATGCCAACCGAAATCATCTTTGCCGAAGGCTCCCCCTCGCTGACCAACCTCAGGGCCGATAGCGACGGAGCTCTCGTGCCCACCGGGACTCCTGCGATCATAGCCGCCGGCGCTACGCGCTCCTATCCGTTGCTCGACGGCGAGCACCTCTGCGTCAGTCCCGACGGCCTTTCACTCTCTGTGGTCACCGATACCGAGATCTATGCGTGCGGCGCCCTGCCATCACCATTTACCGGACACTGTCGCGCCGGCACCGGTGCGTGGTGGATATTCACCACCGGAGGGGTGGCGCTGCTGGCCCGGCATGATAGCGCGGAACACTATGCGCTGCATGACGACGTGCCCGGACCGGGGTGCGTCAGACTCGGTGCCGCCGAGATGGCTACCGCCACCCAGACCGTGATGCCGCCGAAACTGACCGGCGACTATCAGCGCGGCTATGGAGCGCTGACGGCAGCTGACGGCATCGCCCTGGGACACGCCATGCTCGATGCCTGGAGTGCCATGTCGTCGCGTGCGGCGGCCGGCGGGGTGTTCACTCAGCCCGCACTGATGGCCTGGCGGCTGCTTGATGTCGACGGTCAGGAGATATTCGGCTCAGCTCCGCAGTGGGTCGGGCCTGATGCCGGCCTGCAGCTTACCGGACCTATCACCACGTCGGTGCATGCATCGGGCTCTAATTTCTGCATGGCCGATCCGTTTGACCTCACGGCGCGCACATGGCAACCGCGCATTGACATCGCGGCCATCGGTGGCGCTGATAGCTTCTGGGCTGACCGCTGCGCCCGGCTTGAGATCATCGCCGCGCCTCAGCTTGACTTCACCTGCGGAGCCGAGGCTTCGTCGGGACGCCTTGACCTCAACAGCTCAAACCAGTGTACGCTCAGGGCCTTCATGCCCGGTGCTGCGGCCGGTGCCACCACCGATCTCGCCGCCATGCAGGCGCTCACTCTGGCGGCACTACGCGACTTCCGCCGCCGCGCCATAGTGGTGGCCACCCTGGCCGGACCATTCCGCAATCCGGGATCACACACCGTTATGGTGAATCACTGCGGTCCGGTGGCATATTCCGGCGAACTGCCTCCGCAACTGACCCTCCCCAACCGATTTTCGGCGACAAACACGCTGATGTCGGGCACCGTCATGTTTCTCGCCGGAATAGAGTCGGCGGCCTCCCCCGGAGAGTGGCCCTCGTCGGTAGCCACGGAGACAGAGCCACAGAGTTGCAAAGAACAGGTGATAACGCGGCTTGC
>CAZKRV010000112.1:0-1490 GCA_964555345.1 uncultured Bacteroides sp. | reverse complement strand
GCAGTCCGCGCCGTGGGGTGGTGTCAGCAGCAGGGCGAACTGTGGATCGTAACCTCCGACGGTGTTCCCCGGATACTCACCTCCTCGGGGCTACTCTACCGCAGATCGCCTATGCGGATCAGGGAATTTTGCGCGGGACATGACGGCACTCTCCACCTGCTGGACTATGCCGGGTGTCTGCGTGACGCTGCCGTGGAACTGCCGCCGGCCGAAGTCAATGTCGAGTGTCGGCGCACCGTGGAGTTTACCCTGCCACGCAGTGCCGTGGCAGAGTGGCACCTCGATGCGGAGAAAGCGGCGCTCACTCTGGGCCTGACCGCCGGGAGCGGCGGCGCTGACATTGAAGTCTGCACGCTCTCGGTCAACGGGGCGGTCAACTCTCCGATCCGGGCCAGGATCTTCGCGCCCCGCCGCCGGTTCGTCACGCTCTACGTCAGGGGCACGCTCACGGCTCCGTCGCGATTACGCCGATTGCGTATTTGATTATTTTTGCTTATATTTGCGCATGGATTCCTGTAAATCTCTCATCTCATAACCCATGCCAAAGAAACTCAGACTTATCAAGAACGATCCCTGGCTAGCCCCCTATGCGGCAGCAATCGAAGGGCGCCATAACGATGCCGTAGTCAAAGAAGCCGAGCTGACGTCGGCCTCCGGATCGCTCACCGACTTCGCCAACGCCTACCGTTACTTCGGGCTGCACCGCCAGCCTGACGGCTCGTGGATATTCCGCGAATATGCTCCCAATGCCGGCTCCATCACCCTGATCGGCGACTTTTCGGACTGGACTCCGCGCAAGGAATATGCTCTCAAGCCTGTCGGCGGTGGAGTGTGGGAAGGCCGTTTCCCTGCAGGAGCTATCTCGCACGGACAGTATTACAAGATGCTTGTGAGCTGGAAGGGCGGACAGGGTGAACGCATACCGGCCTATGCCACCAGGGTGGTACAGGCCGAGAACTCTCCGATATTCTCCGCTCAGGTATGGGTCCCTGAGAAACCATATGTGTGGAAAAAGAAGCGCTTCACCCCCAAGACCGATCCGCTGCTGATCTATGAGTGCCACATCGGTATGGCTCAGGAAAAAGAAGGTATAGGCACCTACACGGAGTTTCGTGAAAACGTGCTTCCGCGCATTGCCGCCGATGGCTATAACTGCATTCAGATTATGGCTATTCAGGAGCACCCGTATTACGGCTCCTTCGGCTACCATGTCAGTTCGTTTTACGCAGCATCGTCGAAGTTCGGCACCCCCGAAGAGCTGAAAGCGCTCATTGACGAAGCCCATCGCCTGGGCATCGCCGTGATCATGGACATAGTCCATTCCCACGCCGTTAAGAACGAAGCCGAGGGACTCGGACGCCTCGACGGATCACCGGACCTGTACTTTCACTCTGACGGTCGCCGCGAACATCCGGCATGGGATTCGCTATGCTTTGACTACGGCAAGAATGAAGTGCTCCACTTCCTGCTGAGCAACTGCAAATTCTGGC
>CAZKRV010000111.1:0-5976 GCA_964555345.1 uncultured Bacteroides sp. | reverse complement strand
GAAGCGGACGAACTGCAGGCTATCGCCGATCGCGTAATGGCCGCCACCTCCATACCAGTCACCACCGCATGATTACTCCTCAACCATTGAAGCAGGGCGATGTAGTGGCTATACTTTCGCCTGCCTCTGCCGTTGACCCAATGCTCATTGAGGGGGCTGCCAATGCCCTGAGCCGCATGGGTTTCCGCCCGCGCATCATGCCCCATGCCGCAGGCCGCGAAGGCACCTATTCCGCCTCGATGGACTCGCGGCTGGCAGATATCAATGCAGCGTTGGCCGATCCCGATGTCAAAGCTATACTCTGCTCACGGGGTGGCTATGGTGCCGTGCATCTGCTTGATTCCATCGTGCCGCGTCCGGTGTGGTTGATCGGGTTTAGCGACATCAGCGCCCTCCATGCCCTTTGGAGCGCCAATGGTATCCGTTCCGTTCATGGCTCCATGGCGCGTCATCTCGCCCTTTTCTCGTCCGACGATCCTGCCAATCGGTCGCTGCACTCGCTACTGACCACGGGTGTTCAGCCCTCCTACACATTCGCACCCCATTCTCTCAATCGTCCAGGTCATGCTTCTGGAGTGCTCGCCGGCGGCAACATGGCCGTGCTTACTGCGCTGGTCGGGACTCCCTTGTCGCTCTTGCGCCCTGACACCATCATGGTGATCGAAGACATTGCCGAACCGGTCTATAAAGTGCAGCGTATGCTCTATCAGCTGCGACTGGCCGGCATCCTGCCGCGTCTGCGTGGCCTCATTGTCGGTCAGTTCACTGAATATCGGCCCGATGCCAACCACTCTGATATGGAGTCAATGATTGCCGAAATGGTCGCTCCTTACACCTATCCGGTAGCGTTCAATGCTCCTTTCGGCCACGTCGACGGCAATCTCCCTTTCCTTGAAAGCTCTGATGTGGTTCTCTCTGTCGGTGCTGATGCCGTCACCCTCACACCTGCCGACTGACGGCGCTGACGCGAAAGGTTGCCACTATCACAGCCAGCGTGAGCAATTCTGCGGCTGGTATTGCGAGCCATAGGCCGGACTCGCCGAGCAGGTGCGGAAGCACTATGAATCCGGGCACAAGAAATAGCAGTCCGCGCAGCAGTGTGTAGATTGTGGAGCGCGCGGCTTGCTCCGTGCTTTGACAGTAGCCGATGAATGTGATGTTTGCGGCAAAGAATACAGCGCAGATTCCGAGAAGCGGAAGCCCATCAGCCGCAATGGCATAGGCCGGAGTGTCCTTCGGCAGGAATATAGATGAAAACAGTGGAGCTCCTCCCCACATACCGAAGCACACTGCCACTCCGGCTACTGCGGCGGTGATGAGTGCCAGACGCAGGGTTGTGCGTACACGGACCATTTGTCCCGCTCCATAATTATAGCTTATGATCGGCTGGGCAGACTGAGCCACAGCGTTGCTCATGGAGAAGATCACCGGAAACAGATAGCACCCGACGCTGAATGCTGCCACTCCTGCTTCGCCCATATACTTCATGAACACGAAGTTGCCGGTCACCATAGTGATTCCTATGGCCAGTTCTGAAAGGAAAGTGGCAAAACCTATCTTGGCCATATAGGCCGAGCTGCGCAGTCCTGCGGCAATGGCCTGCATAGAGCAGCGCAGCTTCACGAATCTTAGTTTGTTGGAATAGCGTATAAAGTACACCTCTACCATCACTCCGGCGACTAT
Source organism: uncultured Bacteroides sp. (assembly GCA_964555345.1). Taxonomy (GTDB): domain Bacteria; phylum Bacteroidota; class Bacteroidia; order Bacteroidales; family Muribaculaceae; genus UBA3263. The sequence goes on along the minus strand of CAZKRV010000111.1, from coordinate 4,293 downwards.
GCACGAAATTGCGGTGGCTATAGCTGCGCCCTTGATGCCCATGTTCAACGGGAATACCAACAGCCAGTCAAGAAAGATATTGATCACTGCGGCCACGATCTGCACATTCATGGCATAGCGCGGCGAGCCGTCAAGGCGGATCAGCATCATACCCACACATTGCACATAGAAAAACACCAGGCCGGGTAGCAGCCACAGCAGATAATCCGAAGCATAATCCTCCAGTATCACGCTGCACCCGAGCGCATAAAGCACAGGTTTGGTCCATATCAGCGACACCATGATGACTATGCCGAATATCACGGCTCCGGCAAGGTGGGCCTGTGTCATCACCGTGCGTGCGGCCTGCTCATTGCCCTCGGCCAGCCTGATGCTCCCGATGACTGATGAACCGATGCCGAACATTAGCCCTATACCTGCGCATATCAGGAAAAGCGGAGCCACGATGTTGACCGCCGCCAGTGCGTCGCTGCCCACTCCGTGGCCCACAAACATGCCGTCACACATATTGAGTATGGAGTTAAACACCATGCCCACAAAAGTTGGAAAAAATAATGCTCCGAAAAGTCGGCTGATTTTTCCTTTGCCGAAATCAAGCTTTTCCTTTGCCATATTTATTTAGTGCGAGACAGGGTGAGGAAGGTGATCGGAGGGGTTGTCTGGGGGGTAGGTTGCGATGATGCTGTTTCGTGCCAGAGAGTGGGGTCGATGGGGGGAAAGAAGGTGTCGGCATCGGGTACTTCGGCGTGTATGCGGGTCAGTTCGATGGTGTCGGCCATCGGTAGGGCTGCAGCATAGATCTCGCCACCGCCAATCACATATGCCACAGGTGTCTCGGTGACCATGGCGATGGCGGCTTCGAGCGACGGCGCCGTCTCGATTCCGGGGTGGGAATAGTCTGCGTTGCGGGTGATTACGATGTTACGCCTGCCCGGCAGAGGTCCTTTGGGGAAGGATTCGAAGGTTTTGCGCCCCATGATGATGGGGCACACCATGGTCAGTTCCTTGAAGCGGCGCAGGTCTGCCGAAAGATGAAAGAGCAGATCGCCTGAGCGGCCTATCGCGCCGTTGTCTGCCACGGCTACTATTATTTTGAGTTCCATTGTGATGCGAGGTTGGTTTTATGAATCGGACGTTACCAGGAGCCTGACGCTCCGCCCCCTCCGGTGCTTCCGCCTCCGAAACTACCACCTCCGAAGCCGCCTCCGCCGAATCCACCGCGTCCGCCTCCCCCCGGCACTATCACCACCGGCGGGAGCTTGGCTATGTTGTAGTCAGAGTGGTTTTCGTTGTGACAGTGGCGGCAGCGGTAGGTGCGCCGGCCCAGTCCTTCGGTCATGGCGGTGGGGCGGCGTAATACACGGTCGCTCACCAGTTCGCATGCGCGGGCATGGCAGTACGGGCATTGGGTGAAGGAGGTGCTGCGCTGCACATAGGGTATGATCTCGGTGGTGCCGCAGTTGGGGCAGAGCCACACGTCATAGTCTATGGAGTTGATGCGTTCTTCGGTGTCTTGCGTCGGGGTGAGGTAATCGTTGTCGTGCACTTCGTCCACCAGGTTCATGCGGGTGGAGCAGTTGGGGCAAATGTGTGGTCCGCGCCGCGCACGCCTGCGCGCAATCATCAGTGGTATGAGTACGATGACCGGCATGCCGAGACAGAGGAAGAGGCAGAAAAGGGTGGGGTTATACAGGCGGTCGAGCGCGCGGTAGCGTTCGTAGTCGTCCTTGCCGCGATTTGAAATGAGAGTGCCGAGCAGGGCGATGAACAGCACTACGGTAATAGCTGCGGCGGCATATAGATAGAATCGGAAAAGGTCATCGCCGCTGTCGTCGCCGCGCGCGTCAGCATTGTTGGCATAGCGGCTCAGCACCTCCTCGCGTGCGTCAGGTGACCCGATTATTTCGGTAATGGCTCCGACTGCCGCCGCGACTCCCCCGTCGAAATCTCCGGCGCGAAATCTCGGTGTGATCTCCTGGCGGATTATGGAGCCGCACACGCCGTCAGGGAGCAGGCCCTCAAGTCCGTAGCCGGTGCGGATCACGACCTGCCGACGGTCTTTGGCCACGAGTAGCAGTAAGCCGTTTTCGTTGTCTTTCTTGCCGAGGCCCCAGCGGCGGAACAGGTCGGTGGCGAAGTCGTCGATTTCGGTGTCGGGATCAATGTCGTCTACCGCCACCACGGCCACTTCGGCTGTGGTGCCGGCCATGAGGCTGCGGAGGGCGGCATCGATCGCGGCCTGTGCCTGCGGGGAGATGATGCCGTCGGGGTTGGTGACGAAGCGGGTGCTGTCGGTCAGGTGTACGTTGGGCACTTCGGCAACTTTGTAGACGGCAGCTGCCGCGGCAGCCGGCAGCAATGCCAGCAGCAGTGCGGTGAGTATTCTGGTGAGTCGGTCTGTCATTGTGTATTTATACTGCGGGTAGGCTCATGCCGTTGAGTTTGCGGTAGAGGTCGAGGGCATAGACGTCGGTCATGGCGGCTACGTGGTCAACGGCGGCCTGCACTTTGGTGAAGAGGTCGGGCGAGTGCACGTCGTACTGCTCAGGTACCTTTGCCAGCAGCAAACGCGAATAGGCCAGGTCGGGGAAGCGCACGGCGTGGATCAGCTTTTCCATCAGGAAGGTGATGATGCGGTTACCGGCCAGTTCCACTTCCACTACGGACGATGCGCGGTAGATTTTGTCCCACGACACACGGTTGCACTCTTCGTAGGCCTTGCGTTCTCTCTCTCGGATATGCTTCAGTAGCGGGTCGGTGAACTCGCCGCGCATGATCTCCTGTTCATGTTCCACAAAGGTGGCGGCGCAGCAGTCTACGAGTGTACCGATCACGCACGAACGCAAGTAGGCCACCTTTTCGTTGGGGTCGGCCACGGTGGCCATGATCTCCTCCATGTGAGCGCGCCGCTCAGACGGGAAGAAGTTGAGCATCAGCCCTGTGACTTCGGCTGTGGTAAGGATCTTGAGCTTGTGGGCATCTTCGAGATCCATCACTTCATAGCATATGTCGTCAGCAGCCTCGACCACAAACACCAGCGGGTGACGGCAGTAACGCACCTCGCCGTTGGGCCCGGGCCGGAAGATAAGGCCGAGTTCATCGGCCACCCGGCGGAAAGCATCGGTCTCGGTGCAGAAAAAGCCGAATTTGTTGGCTTTTGTGGCAAGGGTTGACTCATAGGGATATTTCACTATCGATGCCAGGGTGCTGTATGTCATGGCAAATCCGCCCTTGCGTCGGCCGGAAAATCGGTGGACGAGCTGGCGGAAAGCATTGGCGTTGCCTTCGAAGTTGACCAGATCTTTCCACTGGCGCGGTGTCAACTCGCTTTGCAAGTCGGCACCAGGCCCTTCGGAGAAGAAAGTGGAGATGGCTCTCTCGCCGTTGTGGCCGAATGGCGGATTGCCGAGGTCGTGGGCCAGGCAGGCTGCGGCGACAATGTCAGGTATGTCATCGAACTTGTCGGTCCACTCATCTGCGGCATAACGCCGCCGGAGTGCACGAGCGATTTCGCGTGCTATGGATCGGCCAACGCAGGCTACCTCAATGCTGTGGGTCAGTCGGTTGTGAACGAAGATGCTGCCCGGAAGGGGAAAGACCTGAGTCTTATTTTGCAAGCGCCGGAATGGCGATGAGAAGACGAGCCGGTCATAGTCGCGCGTGAAGTCGGAGCGCGTGTCGGCCCGGCGGTTGTGATAGTCTTCCAGACCGAAGCGTTTGTCGCTGATCAGCCGATCCCAACGCATGGCATCAGGAGTGTCACTGCTGTTCTTCGCTGAATTCTGCATCGTCGAAATCGTCGAAGTCCTCGTCATCGAAATATTCTTCTTCCTCGTCTTCCTCAGGGGCGGCCACCGGCTCGAAGATGAATTCGTCTTCTTCGGCCACGCGGTGATGTCCGTCAAGCGGACGGTGGGTGATGGTTGAGGCGGCGATCGCGTTGGATTCGGAGGTGATTTCGCGCCAGAGCATGTCTTTGAGCGCTGTGAGTCCCTGACCGGTCACTGCGGATATGAACAGGTGAGGCAGATCGTAGGGCAGGGTCTGCTCTATCTCGTCCATCAGTTCGGCGTCGAGCATATCGCTCTTCGACACGGCCAGCACGCGGGGCTTGTCCATCAGGTCGGGATTGAACTGGCGCAGTTCGTTGAGCAGTACTTCATATTCGCCTTTGATGTCATCGGCGTCGGCGGGCACGAGGAAGAGCAGCACGGCGTTGCGCTCGATGTGGCGCAGGAAGCGCAGTCCTAGACCGCGTCCCTCGCTCGCTCCCTCAATGATGCCGGGAATGTC
>CAZKRV010000110.1:0-6175 GCA_964555345.1 uncultured Bacteroides sp. | reverse complement strand
TTTGCGCTTGTGAGTAGCCATCTTGTGGCCTTTGCGTTTTTTTCCGCTGGGCATGTTGATTTGACTTTTGGGTTAGTAAATGTGAATAATGTCGATCTTATTTTTTCACCTCTTCCATGAACACCTTAGCGGGCTTAAAAGCGGGGATCTTGTGTTCGGGAATGATAATGGTGGTGTTTTTGGAGATATTGCGGGCCGTCTTTTCGGAGCGGGTCTTGATGATGAAGCTGCCGAAGCCGCGGAGGTAAACGTTTTCGCCGTGGATCAGAGAATCCTTCACGACTTCCATAAACTTCTCGATGGTTTCGAGCACGTTGGCGCGGTCGATGCCGGTGGTTTTGGCGATTTCGCTAACGATATCTGCTTTTGTCATGGGTTAAATAGTTGAGTTATATATATTAAATTACGTTCTTGCAGTTTGTTGCGCGGGGAGTGGGGGAGAGCCCGTGCGGTTTTGCGAGTGCAAATATCCGAATTTTTTTTCACATAGCTGCAAAAATCATGCTAAAATTTTTGCTAAACCGATAGAAAATAGCTGATTTGGGCCAAATTTGAGACTTCAGGGACTTCATATATGCAGTCATGCGCATCTGTTCGGCGAAAATAGATGGCTCGCCAGCCTGCTTCGACTGCTCCAGCTATGTCGGTATCGTGGTTATCGCCGATCATCAAGCATTTGTCGGGGATGGATTTTGCTTGTGAAGTCGCGTAGTCGAAGATCCTTCGGTCAGGTTTGGGCACTCCGATGTCATCGCTGAGCACTATCATGTCTATGAGTGGACGAAGTCCTGAAATCGATATTTTGCAATTCTGTACAGCATTAAATCCGTTGGATAATACTCCTATTTTATATCCGCGTGTGCGGAGGGCGGTGAGTAGCTCTATGGCCCCATCGACGAGTTGGTCCATTTGGCTTAGGCGTTCCAGATAGTGGACATCTAAAAATTCGCTCTCAGCTTCTGCCTTGGGGTGACCGGCATCGATCAGCGGTTTCCGGAATCGGTCAGCCCGCAAAAACTGCTGGGTGATGCGTCCGGCAGAGTAGTCGCTCCAGAGGCGGTGATTGTGCTCTTCATAGCGCGCGATCCAATCTTCCGCTGATGTGAACCATCGGTTAAGCCCTCGTTCGACATAAATCAGTGCAAGCAGGTAGCGGGAATTAGCCTTGAAGTCCCACAACGTGTCGTCAAGGTCAAACCATACCCATTCTATTTCGGTCAGTCGTTTCATGTACGAAAACTCTTGTTGTCTGGTGCAAAATTATGGAAAAAATGGCGGACGGTCAAAATTTGAGAGCCTAACACGAAAATTTTTGCTAACTTTGCAGCAATGCGCGGAATCATGCAAAATAGAGGCCAGGGTGTCTTCACTCTTTTAAGGATCATTGTGGAGGCTTCGGCATTATTTTTTATCACGGCCGCCCTGCTTGACTATGGAGTGGGGCTTACCCGCGTAGGACGATATCTGGAAGAGATGCAGATTATACCGGCAGCTCTGGCCCTCAGTTTCTCAACTCTTGTGTTTTGGCTGGCCGTTACGCTGATCTTCGGGCGGTTATATTGCTCGACGGTGTGTCCGCTGGGTGCTCTAATTGATCTATTTGCCCGCCTGCGTGGTGAGCGTCGCCGATACCATTATTCACGCCCTATGTCGAGTGTGCGCACTATCGCATTGTTACTGTTCGTGTTACTGATGGCTGTGGCTCCGGCCCTGCGCGGCTTAATAGAGCCGTATGGGTTCTATGCTATGCTGGTGGAGCGGATCGGTCACCCGCGCCTCTCTCTCGCCTGCGGCATATCTTTGCTCCTGCTGATCGGAGTCGCTGTTACTGCCTGGCGCAGGGGGCGCCTGATCTGCTCTACGATATGTCCTGTCGGTACCATACTCGGAGCTGTGGCCGCGAAGAGCGCGCTGCATATTGACATTGACACAGACAGGTGCACACAGTGCCGACGCTGCGAGCAGGCATGCAAGGCTGAGTGTATAGACATGGAAAGTCATGTGGTTGATATGTCCAGATGCGTAGTCTGTTTCAACTGTCTGCCGGTGTGCCCAAGTGATGCAATATCATATACTGCTGGGCGTCACACTCTTTCTATCCCAATGATGCAATCTCTCAAAACTTCATCTCAAAACAATTTATGCGACAATACCTCGACTTGCTCTCCGACATCCTTGACAATGGAACCGTCAAAACCGACCGTACAGGTACCGGAACAATCAGTGTGTTCGGCCGGCAGCTCCGCTTCGACCTCTCGGAAGGATTCCCGTTGCTGACTACTAAGAAACTGCATTTGAAGTCTATAATTCATGAATTGCTCTGGTTTTTGAGTGGTGATACAAATGTGAAATATCTTCAAGACAATGGAGTGCGGATCTGGAACGAATGGGCCGATGAGAACGGTGATCTCGGACCTGTCTATGGACATCAGTGGCGGTCATGGCCTGATGGCCGAGGCGGTACAATAGATCAGATCGCTCAGGTTGTAGAGCAGATCCGCAATACACCAGACTCGAGGCGCTTGATCGTCACAGCCTGGAATCCGGCTGACGTTCCTCAGATGGCACTCCCGCCATGCCATGCTTTCTTTCAATTTTATGTCGCTGATGGTAAGTTGTCGCTCCAGCTTTATCAACGTAGTGCCGATACGTTTCTCGGTGTGCCGTTCAATATCGCCTCTTATGCCTTGTTGCTCATGATGATGGCGCAGGTGACAGACCTGAAGCCCGGAGAGTTTGTGCATACGTTTGGCGATACACATCTTTATCTTAATCATCTGGAACAAGCCAAAATCCAGCTCGGCCGAGATCCACGTGAATTGCCGGTGATGAAGATAAATCCGGAAGTGAAGTCTATCTTTGATTTCAAGTTTGATGATTTCAGTCTTGAGAATTACAATCATCATCCTCATATAGCAGCAAAGGTCTCTGTTTGATGTCGAAAAATACTTTTGTAAGATTTTTTCACATTTATAGTGAAATATCCACGCTTTTTTAGTAACTTTGCACCTCACAGAATAATATTCATTTAAAACACATTGGCTAAAGCGTCAAATACAGTACTGACTGACATGAACAAGCAACTTTTATGCGCCATGCTGGTGCTTTTAGGCTTTCTCACAGGTTGTGTCACACCTAAGAATATCACCTATATGCAAGGTTTTAAAGATGGTATGACGCAAAATGTGAGAGAAGTGTCGCGCCTTAAAATACAGCCCGACGACAAAATCTCGATTACTGTGAGCGATAAGAATCCTGAACTCGCTCAAGCGTTTAACCTCGTTATTGCTCAATCGCATGTAGGCCAAGTGGGAGCTTCTTCCTCTAATGGTCAAACTGCAGCCTATACAGTATTTCCGGACGGTACTATCAACTTTCCCACGCTGGGTCGTTTGCATGTGACCGGACTTAACCGTGTGGAACTTTCTCAGTTGATTGAGCAGAAACTAATAGAAACTGGACAGCTTCATGATCCAATTGTTATAGTTGAATTCATGAATGCAAAGGTGTCAATCTTAGGTGACGTAAGCTCTCCTGGTGAGTATAATATTGACCGTGATAATATGACCCTGCTTCAGGCTTTGAGTAAATCTCATGATCTCCAGATTACGGGTATGAGAAATAATGTACTTGTTGTACGTGAGGAAAACGGCAAGGATGTGGCTTATCGCGTCGACCTGACTGATACGTCCAATCTCATGGAGTCGCCGGTCTATTATCTTCAACAGAACGATGTGATATATGTAGAACCTAATAATACCAAAAAACGTCAGTCTACAGCTAATGGTAATTCTGTTATGACACCTGCTTTCTGGTTCTCTATCGTATCGTTTGTGACATCACTTATATTCCTTTTTGTAAAATAATCCTGCTATGTCTGAAACTTCTAATACAATCTCTTCAATATCAGTGGCCGACAAGTTTAGAAGCGTATTGTCGAATCAGGTTAATCTATTCGATGTATTGTTTGTTACTCTACGTCGTTGGCCTTGGATGCTACTTTCTATCGTGGTGTGTGTGGGTGTTGCGTGGCTGTATGTGGTGCGCATCCCGCCTATCTATACACGCAGCGCGTCAATTTTGATTAAAGGAGATCGCACTTCTAAGAGTTCGACTTCGGAAATAGATGTGTTTGGCTCTATGGGACTTATACCTTTGTCCTCGAATATCAACGATGAGCTTAATACTCTCCACTCGCCTGACGTTATGGCAGAGGTGGTCAAAAAACTTAAGCTTAATATGAATTATGAAAGCAATGGTACATGGTTCCGCGCTTTGCTTTATGGTTCTACTCAGCCAATTTCAGTAAGTCTACCTACATTGATGGACACCGAGAAAGCATCAATGACTGTTAATGTTGATAAGAATGGAAAGTTAGCGCTTTCTGATCTTGTACTTAACGAAATTTCTTTGGATTCTCCTATCGGAGACTATACTTTTGGGGATACTATTATTTCATCGGCAGGGCCAATTGTTGTCAATGTGACGCCTTTTTATAATCCGGGAGAAGATTTGCAAGTATTTGTTTCACGTATAACATTGCGTGATGCTGTAGCAAAATATTCAGGTGAATTTAGCGCTGTTAGATCAGATCAGAAAACTAATGTGATCACTCTTTTAGTAAATGATCGCTCTCCTCAGCGTGCTGTGGATATACTCAATACAATTATTGATGTATATTCAGAGAAATGGATGGAAGATCGTAACCAGATTGCAGTGTCGACTTCGAAATTTATAGACGAGCGTCTTGCTGTAATTCAGGCTGAACTTGGTAATGTGGATTCCGATATTTCGACTTTTCAGTCCGAGAACCTTATTCCTAACGTGCGGCAGGCCGCTAATAGATATATGGAGCAGGCTAATTCTGTTGAAAAACAAATAATGGAGCAGGAAAATAGTCAGCAAGTGACCCGTCATCTTCTGTCTTTCATCAGTTTGCCTGAGAACCGACTTTCTGTGCTCCCGGCTAATATTGGAGTTGACAATATAGCTGTTGAGTCACTTATAGCTAAATATAATGATTTGGCGATCGAACGTGAAAAATATATGAATAGCACGTCGCCATCTCATCCTATAGTGATTGACATCGAATCAAGTATGGCCGCTGTTCGGCAGGCTATTATTAAGACCATTGAAGCGCATATTAGTGCCATAGACACGAATATTCACAATTTGCGCAATGCTCAGGATATAGCGATAGGCCATCTGGCTGCTAATCCTGCACAGGCAACATATTTGCTTTCGATAGAACGTCAGCAGAAAGTCAAGGAGTCTCTTTATCTTTTTTTACTGCAGAAGCGAGAGGAAAACGAACTTTCGAAAGCATTTGTAGCATACAATACAAAGGTTGTTACCCGTCCATCTGGTAGTTCAGCTCCGACATCTCCACAGAAGTCTAGGATTTTGCTTTGCGCATTCGTAATAGGGTTAGTTTTCCCTTTCGGAGTGAGTTATTTGCGTGAAAGTAGCAACAATCGCGTACGAGGTCGCAAAGATATAGATGCTTTGTCTATGCCTTTCCTTGGTGAGATCCCCGAGTATAACGTTAAAGATAAGTCTAATTCGATCGTGGTGAAGCAGGGCAAACGCAATGTTATCAATGAAGCATTCCGTGTACTGCGAACCAACCTCGGATTCATGACTGCAAAGGAGCAAGGAGGTTCGGTGATCATGCTGACTTCGTTTAACCCTGGTTCTGGTAAGACATTTTTGACTATGAATTTGGCTGTAAGTCTTGCTATCAAGGGAAAGAAGGTGCTAGTGATTGACGGTGATCTCCGTCGTGCTACAGCTTCAACTTATGTCAACTCTCCGTCTAAGGGAATAAGCAACTATTTGGTGCGTTCGGTTGATGAACTTGATTCTGTGATTGTAACAGATACTATTATTCCAGGATTAAGCGTGCTGCCTGTCGGTACTATTCCGCCCAATCCGACCGAACTTCTTGAAACGGACATCTTCACTTCGATGATCAAGAGGCTTCGCAATGAATATGATTATATTCTAATTGACTGTCCCCCTATGGAGATGATGGCCGATGCTCAGATTATCAATGCTGTAGCTGATCGCACAATTTTCGTTATTCGAGCCGGCTTGTTTGTGCGTGCCATGTTGCCTGAACTTGAACGCATATACCAAGAGCACAAGTTCAAGAATATGTGTGTCATACTCAATG
>CAZKRV010000109.1:0-6187 GCA_964555345.1 uncultured Bacteroides sp. | reverse complement strand
CACCGCGGTGGAGCGGATAAACCAGGAATCGAGCGGGTAATAGAGCACCGGTTTGTCGGTGCGCCAGCAGTGGGGGTAATTATGTACGTGTTTCTCGATCTTGAACACCAGGCCGCGCTGCTTCAGCCACATACACAGGGCCACGTCGAGAGTCTCGGTCTCGTCGGTGGCCTCGGGGTCGTAGGCATTTTTCACGAAGCGGCCCTCGAATTCGGAGTATGCTTCGCTGTCAACCATCTTGTCGACAAATTCGGGATCGAGATCCTCAAGGCGATAGAAGCGGCCGCGCAGATCCACCATCGGGCGCACGTTGCCGTCGCGATCGATCAGGTGCAGAGGCGGCACGCCGGCAGCCTTGCTCACCCTGAGGTCATCGGCACCGAAAGTGCCGGCTATGTGCACGATGCCGGTGCCGTCGTCGGTGGTCACATAGTCACCCGGAATCACGCGGAAGGCACCTTCGCCCGGATTGACCCAGGGGAAGAGCTGCTTATAGTGCATGCCCACCAGCTCCGAGCCGGGCATGGTGGCCACGATCTGCCAGGGCACGAGCTTGTCGCCCTTGGCATATGATTCGAGGGGCAGGTCGGCAGCCTTGGCATTGAAGAGCGAGGGCACGAGAGCCTTGGCCACGACGCAGCTGATCGGTTCGCCGCTGTAAGGATTATATGTGCGCACCACGCAGTATTCGATCGACGGGCCTACGCAGAGGGCGGTATTGCTCGGCAGGGTCCATGGGGTGGTGGTCCACGCCAGGAAGCAGGGGGTGCCCCAGCCCTTCATCGGCTCGATGGGGTCGGTGCAGGTGAACTGAGCCACGCAGGTGGTGTCTTTCACGTCGCGGTAGCAGCCGGGCTGATTCAGTTCGTGCGAGCTGAGTCCGGTGCCTGCGGCGGGACTGTAGGGCTGAATGGTGTAGCCCTTGTAGAGCAGACCTTTGTTGTAGACCTGCTGGAGGAGCCACCACACGGATTCAATGTAGCGGTTGTCGTAGGTCACGTAGGGGTCGGTCATGTCCACCCAGTAGCCCATCAGGGAGGTCAGCTTTTCCCATTCGCCGGTAAACTTCATCACCTCGCGGCGGCAGGCATCATTATATTCGTCAACGGATATTTTCTTGCCGATATCCTCCTTGGTTATGCCCAGGGTCTTTTCCACGCCGAGCTCCACGGGCAGGCCGTGGGTGTCCCAGCCGGCCTTGCGCTTCACGTGAAATCCGCGCATGGTCTTGTAGCGGCACACTATGTCCTTGATCGTGCGGGCCATTACATGGTGAATGCCGGGGTGTCCGTTGGCCGATGGCGGTCCTTCGAAAAACACAAACGACGGAGCGCCGGTCCTTTCAGCCAAAGTGCGTTCAAACAGGCCCATGCCATTCCATCGGTCAAGGGTGGAGTGATTCACTTCCGTGAGGTCAAGAGTCTTATATTCGTTGAATTTCATACCTATTCTATAAATTTGCCGCAAATTTACTGAAAATTCGCGAGATTAAGGGTTGCCGCCGCTGATTTTTTTCATAGGTGGCGGCGCGATTGCCGATTTTTGCGTAACTTTGCCAAAACTTTTTCAGAATGGACAAGGTTACTTATAACGGGCTTACCTTTAAGCCATACATAAATAACGACAGGATCAAGGCGCGCATCAGGGAGCTGGGCCGCCAGATCACAGAGGAGTTCCGCGGACGCAATCCGCTGCTTATCTGTGTGCTCAATGGCGCGTTTCCTTTCGCTGCCGACCTTTTCCGCTGCATTGACACCGATGCCGAGATCACTTTCGTGCGCTTCAAGAGCTACGAGGGCACTTCAACCACCGGCGATGTGAAGCAGATGATGGAGTTGAGCGAGGATATTGCCGGCCGCTACGTGATAGTGGTGGAAGACATCATCGACACAGGGCATACCCTCAGCCGCCTGCTCGGCGTGCTGGCCGCGAAGCAGCCCGCTGACCTGCGTGTGGCCACCCTGCTGTTTAAACCCGAGTCGCTGAAGTGCGACGTGAAACCGGACTATGTGGGCTTCACGATCAAGCCTGACTTCATCATCGGTTTTGGACTCGACATTGACGGCAAGGCCCGTAACCTGCCCGATATCTATGTGATAGACAACGAACAACAATAATCCTTAAAAGATACACCCGAAATTGTTTAATCTGGTAATTTTCGGCGCTCCCGGAAGCGGCAAAGGCACCCAGAGCGCAAAACTGGTAGACCGCTATGGTCTGCATCATATCTCAACCGGAGAACTGCTCCGTGACCACATTGCCCGCGGCACAAAGCTCGGCAAGGTGGCTGATGTGTATATCTCGCAGGGCAACCTTATACCCGACGAACTGATGCTCGATATTCTCGGCGAGGAGCTGGACGCGCACCCCGAAGCCGAGGGTGTGATCTTCGACGGTTTCCCCCGCACCATCCCCCAGGCCGTGGAGCTGCGTAAGATGCTTGAAAAGCGCGGCACCAAGGTACATGCGGTGGTGGGTCTCGAAGTGCCCGAGGATGAGCTGGTGGACCGTCTGGTCAAGCGCGGAGCCGAATCAGGACGCAAGGACGACACCCCCGAGACGATCACCAAGCGCCTGGAAGTGTATCACCGCCAGACCCAGCCGCTCAAGGAGTTCTATACCGAAGAGGAGACGTTTCACCCCATACACGGCTCCGGCTCGGTCGATGAAATCTTCAGCGACATCACCACGGTGGTGGATCCGATAAAGGCCGATGCCTCCGGCAAGTAAACCTGAGATCATGCAGATTGCCCGCGTGGAGGACCCGCGCGGCAATCTTTCGTTTATCCAGAACGGCGGAAGCAACCTGCCGTTTGAGGTGGCGCGCGTCTACTGGATTTATGATGTGCCCGGCGGACGCGACCGTCACGGCCATGCCTTCCGCACCGGTCATGAGCTGATCGTGGCGCTGAGCGGATCGTTTGACGTGGTGGTGACAGCCCCTGACGGCACTGAAAGCCGCCATCATCTCTGCCGTTCATACTATGGCCTGTATGTGCCTCCCATGACATGGCGCTCGCTCGACAATTTCTCGACCAACTCCGTGGCTCTGGTGCTCGCTTCGGGCCTTTATGAGCCGGCGGACTATATCGAGGATTTCAATATCTACTGCCATGAAACGACGAAATGACTTCGACCACGTCTTCGCGCAGAGCAGCATCGACAGTTGCCGTGTGGTGGAGCTGCCCCGCATAGTCCACCCCAACGGTTCGCTGACGTTTCAGCAAAATGACGGAGTGCAGCTGCCGTTTGACATCAAGCGCGTGTATTACCTCTACGACATACCTGGCGATTCGAGCCGCGGAGGTCATGCCCATCGCGAGAATCACTCGCTGATGGTGGCAGCCAGCGGATCGTTTGAGGTCACACTGAGCGATGGCGTCCGCTCGCGCACGTTTATGCTCAACCGTCCGTATCGCGGGCTGCTCGTGCCTCCCGGCATATGGCGTGAAATCGATAATTTTTCGTCGGGTGCCGTCTGTCTGGTGCTCACATCCGAAGTCTTCAGCGAGGAGGACTATGTGCGTTCCCACAGCGAATTCCTGTCACTAACCGAATCAAAACGAAGCCACGAATGACCACTTTCCGATACCCCTTTCTCGATCTTGCCACGGTCAATGCTCCTTACATTGACGAACTGCGTCAGGCCGCAGTCAAAGTGATCGACTCGGGCCGCTATATAGGCGGACCTGAAACCGCCGCATTTGAAGCCGAACTGGCCGCCACCATAGGCACCGGTCATGCCATCGGGTGCGGCAACGGACTCGACGCTCTGCGCATGGTCCTGCGGGCTTATATGGAGATGGGGGCACTGCAGCATGGCGATGAGGTCGTTGTGCCGGCCAATTCATTCGTGGCCAGCGCTCTGGCTGTGACCGACTGCGGGCTGACGGTCAGGTTTGCCGACGTGGATCCGCTCACCTGCAATCTGGACTGGGACAGGCTCCCTGCCGGTCCGCGGGTGCGTGCCGTGATGCCGGTGCATCTCTATGGCCGCATCTGTCCCATACCGGACTCCATCATGCGTGACTTCATCGTGATCGAAGACAATGCCCAGGCCATCGGCGCCTCGATCGGTGGCCGCAAGGCCGGATCGCTCGGCCATGCCGCCGGCATGAGCTTCTATCCGACAAAAAATGTCGGTGCTCTGGGCGATGCCGGAGCCGTGACCACTTCTGATCCCGAACTTGCGCGCACAGTGCGCATGATCGGCAACTATGGCTCCGACCGCCCGTATCACAACGTCTATGCCGGAGTCAATTCCCGTCTCGATCCGATCCAGGCCGCAATGCTCCGCGTGAAGCTGTCGCACACCGATGAAGAAAACGCTCTGCGCCGCCGAAATGCCGGGATATATCTGTCGGCGATCAATAATCCGGCCGTGATTCTTCCTGCCGCTCCCGCCGAACCGTCGGCTTGCGTGTGGCATCAGTTTGTGGTGAGGATCCCTGACGGACGGCGCGAAGAGTTCCGCACCTACCTCGCATCGGAGGGAGTGGAAACGGCAATACATTATCCCACGCCGATCAATCTTCAGCCATGCTATGCTCCGGCCTATGCCGCAGCCGATCTGCCTGTGGCCACCGCATTGGCCTCGGAAGTAGTGAGTCTGCCGGTGAGCCGATGCACCTCGGCCGACGATGCCGCAGCCATTGCCTCAATAATCAACTCTTTCCGCTAAACCGCTATGGCAAAGATACTTTGGGTCGACGATGAGATAGACCTGCTCAAACCTCACATCATGTTTCTCACAGGCAAGGGCTATGAGGTGATCACGGTCAACAATGGCCACGATGCCGTGGCGCTGGCACAGGCCGAGCGTCCCGATCTGATCTTCCTTGATGAGAATATGCCCGGACTATCCGGACTGGAGACACTTGGCCGCATCAAGCAGTCCGATCCGAATGTGCCTGTGATCATGATTACGAAAAATGAAGAGGAGGACATCATGGATCAGGCTGTGGGACAGAAGATAGCCGACTATCTGATCAAGCCGGTCAATCCCAATCAGATACTGCTGTCAATCAAGAAGAATCTGCATTCGCCCGAGCTGGTGAGCGACACCATTGCCGACAATTACCGTCAGCAGTTCATACATATCTCCAACGCTATAGGCGATTGCGACACCTTTGCCGACTGGGCCGAGCTTTACCGCAAGTTGGTCTATTGGGAGATGGAGCTGTCAGGCACCGAGTCGAGCATGAGTGAGATGCTTGAGCAGCAGAAGCGTGATGCCAACACTGCGTTCGGGCGCTTCATACGTCGCAATTATGAAGAGTGGGTTGCCCCTGATGCCGCTTCTACCATGCCTGACCGTCCGGTGATGAGTCCGGAGGTGTTCCGCCGCCATGTCTTCCCGGCACTTGACCGCGGTGAGAAGGTCTTCTTCATACTCATCGACAATTTCCGTCTGGACCAGTGGCGCACGATCCGTCCGCTGCTGTCAGACATTTTCAATGTTGACGAGCAGCTCTATTGCTCTATACTCCCTACGGCAACGCAATATGCCCGCAATGCCATCTTCTCGGGGTTGATGCCGCTCGACATTGAGCGAATGTTTCCCGATCTGTGGATTGACGAGGACGACGAGCGGAGCAAGAATCTCAACGAGTCTCCGCTCATAGCCACCCAGTTTGAGCGGTTCAGGCGCAAGGGCATCAAGTTCTCCTACAACAAGATCAATGACTCCGCCGCCGGCGAGAAGCTGATACGCGAATTCAGCAATCTGGAGAGCAACGATCTTAATGTGATAGTGCTGAACTTCATCGATATGCTCAGTCACGCACGCACCGAGTCGAAGATGATCCGCGAGCTGGCATCGACCAATGCCGCCTATCGTTCGCTGACAGAGTCATGGTTCCGCCACTCGTCGGCCATAGAGCTTTTCAGGCGCATAGCTGCCAAGGGGCACAAGATCATTCTTACCACCGACCACGGCACAATCCGGGTGGACAATCCGATCAAGGTGGTGGGCGATAAGAATACCAACACCAATCTGCGCTACAAACTCGGAAAATCGTTGAACTATAATCCGAAGCAGGTCTATGAAATCAAGCGCCCGGCTCAGTTCGGACTGCCGAGTCCTAACGTCAGCACAGCCTATATCTTCGCCACAGGGCGTGACTTCTTTGCCTATCCCAACAACTACAACTACTACGTGCAGTATTACACCGACACGTTTCAGCAT
>CAZKRV010000108.1:0-6239 GCA_964555345.1 uncultured Bacteroides sp. | reverse complement strand
TGCGGTTTCTTTTCCAAGCAAAGCGCCTAAAGGCGATAAGCCTTGCTTCTATGTTTCGTGGTCCGGAACCGTTAGCTCGCTGAAACTTGATTTCAGCAATCTGTCCGACCCTCTTAGTGGAGTTGGGGGGACTTGAACCCCCGTCCAGTCGTGGAACTAATGAGCTTTCTACATGCTTAGTCACGAATTGATTTTCATGCGCCGGCAGGCCCGTGACAGCCAACCGTCGCCTTAGCTCCTATGAATTTCGGAAGCCGCGCGGAGCTCTTGACTTCCTATTCCCGATTTTGCTGCACCGCCTGATCGAGGAGTCTCGGGACGACGACTCTCGGGCGATGTCTCGTCCCCGCAACTATTGCAGGGATAAAGCTGATCTACTGTACTTCAATCAAGCAGCGAGAGCGTAGTTGTTTTCGCCATTTGAATTTTCGATGTCCCTGATTAAAGAGCGTAGCCATCATTGCTCTGCATGCTTACTCACCACTTCATCACGCTGTCAAAGCCGGTCAACCCCATGATATTATGGTGCATTTGCATTGCAAAGTTAGCACATTGCATCGGTTCCGCAAAATTTTTTTCATTTTTTATTTGGTTATTATGAAATTTTTACGCTACCTTTGCAGCGCATTAGCGGTGCACACCACTACACCACCTTTTCGCATCACATCTGACAACATACTCTAAAGCCCAACGCTGACATGAAGAAATTCATCATAATCCTTGCTACTTTGGCGGCCGCTGCCACCGGAGCCGATGCCCAGATACTTTGGAAAATAAGCGGCAACGGATCCAAAGGAACCTCCTATCTTTTCGGCACCCACCATCTCGCGCCAGTGTCAGTAACTGACTCCATTGACGGATTCAATCAGGCACTCGCCGGAGTCGACGCAGTGGCCGGAGAAGTCGACATGGCCTCGATGCGCACGCCGGAATCCCTACAGATGATCTACGGCATGACACTTGCGCCAGCCGACAGCACACTCACCTCACTACTTTCTCCCGAACAAACTGACTCGGTCAACACCG
The DNA here is from genome assembly GCA_964555345.1 of uncultured Bacteroides sp. Classification (GTDB taxonomy): domain Bacteria; phylum Bacteroidota; class Bacteroidia; order Bacteroidales; family Muribaculaceae; genus UBA3263. Next base: position 5,213 of record CAZKRV010000108.1, on the reverse strand, counting down.
TTCTGGCTCGCTACACAGGCGGACAAATGACCGTTGATCATGCCCGTATGCTCAAACCCGCAGGGCTGGCCCAGCAGATGGCCATATTCGCTGCAATGGAAGTACTTGGACAGGAACAGATCCAGGCGGTGCTCGGCGGACAGCAGCTCGACGGCATGATTCAGGATCGCGCCACTACCGACGGAAAGAAGATCCTGTATTTCGAGACACCAACCCAGCAGATGCAGATCCTTATGGGCAACCCGCTCACAGAGCAAGTGTCTGACCTGATGGAAAGCGTCAGGGGACTTCTGGACGGTTCCGGAGCACAATCCATCCGCGAAATCACCGACGCCTACATGGCTCAAGACATTGAAGCGCTCGGACGCGCCATGTCCGATCCGGCACACAACAGCCCAGAAAGCCTTGATCGCCTGCTCTATACCCGCAATGCCGCATGGGTCCAGACGCTATCAGAATGGTTACCTCAGGAATCGGTATTTATAGCCGTCGGCGCAGGCCATCTGCCCGGCGACCGCGGACTCATCTCTCTGCTGCGTCAGGCTGGTTATGAAGTAACCCCGGTACAATAAACAAGAATATAGATTTTAAGTGATAGATAGATGGAAATAGCACTGAAAGACCTCCGCTATCACTATCGAAGCGGTCGCGAAGACGCTCTTGACGGCATTTCCGCAGCAATCTCCCCCGGGATACACCTGCTCCTGGGGGAGAACGGTGCGGGAAAGACCACACTCCTCCACATCATTGACGGACTCCTATTCCCGACAGGCGGAGAGTGCCGCATCGACGGCGCCCCTACTTCGTGGCGCCTCCCCTCCATATTGTCACAGACCGCATTTCTGGCTCCGGGCATGGAATTTCCGGCCGCAACCATCGACGAACTTGCACGCATCCACGCCCAATTCTATCCCCGCTTTTCACCCGAAATGCTCGCCGAAAACCTCGCCCGGTTCGGCCTCAAAAGCTCTGACCGGCTGCGACGCCTCTCCATGGGCAGCCGCCAGAAAGCTGCCGTGGCCTATATCCTCTCACTGCGCACTCCCGTAGTCCTCCTCGACGAACCTGCCACCGGACTCGACATTGAATCCAAGCAGACCCTGCAACAGATGATTGCCGCCTGTGTTGAGCCTGATCAGACCATCATCGTGTCAACCCACAATATTGCTGATCTCCAGAATCTTTATGACGGAGTGATGATCCTCAACCACGGACGCATGATGCTGTGCGAAAGCACTGACAACGTGCTCGAACGCATAGCTTTCACCGTCTCTGCCACAACTCCTGACGATGCTATCTTCAGCGAGATGCGCATGGGCCGTTGCCACTCCATCGTGCCAAACCCATCCGGATCCATCTGCTCCGACATCGACTACCGCCTGCTATATCTGGCCCTTCATCGGCCCGAAATATCGCCTCTGCTCACCAAATTCTTCACCCAAAGATGAAATCCGCTGAAACACTCTCGGTGACCGACCGTATGTCATGGTCACGAATCATTATGGTGGGACGCTACTTCTGGCCACGCCTCCGATGGAAACTGCTACTCTTCCCGCTGATTTCCCTCATTCTCTTCTTCATCAACTACGCACTCGCCGGCGACTCTATCTCTCCGGCAATCACTTTCGTCAGCTATCTGATCATCTTCAATCCGATAGCCTTCGCCAGCCGTCCCGACCGCGAATTCACGGTCTCTCTTCCTGCCCTCACCTCCGAAAAGTGCATCTTCATTTTCCTCTGGACTCTCGTCATCATGCCGGCTGTAATCTTGACGCCCGTAAGCATAGCCGCACACTACTGCTATGGCACGACCAACTTCACACAGCTCATCTCGAACATGACGCCCATGCTCAACATTCTCTCTGACCGGTCCGTGTCTTTCTTCTCCATGATCTCCTCTCTGGCCATGACATTGACCTGCCTTTGGGCCGTTATGTGGGCACACGGGCGTCGCGATCGCGTACTTCTTGGCATCGTCTGCCCCTTAGGATTCAATATATTAGAAGGAATTGCCGGTGGCATCTACGGCTTCTACCTTGGCATACAGATCCTCCACGCCACAGGCCCGGACACCCCGCTCACGCCCGAAGACATCCAGACATCAATCGGTAGCTACCTACTCCCTTTTTTCAAATGGTTGACACCGATAATGATAATTTACACTATCTTTGCATTCCGGAAAACAATCCTCGCCATAGGACGCCGACAACTGTAGTCCACGCAACTGACGACAATGGAATTTGCTGACAACAAACCCATATACCGACAGATCATCGACTACTGCCACCAGTGCATAGTTTCAGCCATATGGCTGGCCGGTGACCGCATACCCTCAACCAAAGAGCTGGGGGTAACGCTTGCCGTCAACAACCGTACCATCATGAAAGCCTACGATGAGTTGGCTGCTGCCGGCATCATCTACCAGAAACGCGGCATGGGATACTACGTAAGCGACGATGCCATGCAACTGACTCTCCGCGAACTCCGCCGTGAATTCATGGAAGTCACCATTCCCGAATTCCTCGCCGCCATGCGCCGCGCTTCCCTCACGCCCGCCGACATCATTCCTCTAATCAACGGGTAAGACATCACTGGCGGTAGGCGCCGGAAGCGATGCGGTCGAGCCAATCGCGGTTGGCGAGATACCACTCGACGGTGTGGCGTAGACCGTCGGCAAAGGCCACTTGTGGCTGCCAGCCCAAATCATCGCGCAGACGCGTGGAGTCAATCGCATAACGCATGTCATGCCCTGCTCGGTCTGTGACGTGAGTGATCAATCCGAGCGAATGCCCTTCCGGATTGCCGAGCACACTGTCTGTGACCGCTATTAACTGATGCACCAGGTCAATATTGCGGCGCTCACAGTTGCCACCGATGCAATATGTCGAACCGGTCGCAGCACGGTGGAATATGACATCAAGCGCACGGGCATGATCCTCGACAAAGAGCCAGTCACGCACATTGAGGCCCTGACCATACACCGGCAGAGGTCGTCCCTGGCGTATATTGTCAATAAAGAGAGGTATCAGTTTCTCCGGAAACTGATACGGCCCATAATTGTTTGAACAGTTCGAAATCACGGCTGGAAATCCATAAGTGTCGTGAAACGCTCTCACCAGATGATCGCTCGAAGCCTTTGATGCCGAGTAGGGAGAGTGAGGAGCATAGGGAGTAGCCTCATTGAATTTCAGATCGGGACGGTCGGCGGGGAGAGCGCCAAACACTTCGTCTGTGCTCACATGGTGAAATCTCTTACCGTCAAAATCACCCTGCCACACGGTGCGTGCAGCCTGGAGCAACGAGAGAGTCCCTTCCACATTGGTGCGGACAAATGCGAGAGGATCCGAGATCGAACGGTCCACGTGACTCTCGGCGGCAAGATGTATGATTCCGTCGGCCCTATATCGGCGCATGATCTCGACCATCGCCGGATAGTCGCAAATGTCAGCACGCTCAAACCGGTAGTTAGGAGCCGACTCCACATCGCGCAGATTATCGAGATTGCCCGCATATGTCAGCGCATCCACGTTGACAATCATGCAGTCGGGATATTTATTGACCATCAGGCGCACCAGATGGCTGCCTATGAATCCGGCTCCGCCGGTAATGATTATGCACTTGTGAGCTGTCATATCGCAAAGTTAAGAATTATCTTAAATACGCGCAAATATTTTAGGCAGTCAAATTTGTTATGGTTATATAAATTTTGACTAACTTTGTGGCTATGATTGAACGCATCATCATCATCGACAATGTGGACCCTGTCAGTTTCTATGGCGTTAACAACTGCAACATGCAGCTGATTCGCAATCTGTTTCCGAAACTGCGCATGGCCGCACGCGGCTCGGTGATCAAGGTTATCGGCGAGGAAGCCGAGACCGCACGTTTTGAAGAAAAAATCAAGGAACTGGAGCAGCATTGCTCAAAGTTCAACAAGCTGACCGAAGAGGCCGTGCTCTCGATTGTGCGCGGCGAGGAGCCGCGTGAACTGCGTGGCGATGACGTCATCATCTACGGCATCAACGGCAAACCTATCTCCGCGCGCACCCCAAACCAAAAGAAGATGGTCGAGGCCGTTGGACACAACGACCTCACGTTCGCATTGGGGCCGGCCGGCACCGGCAAGACCTATGTGGCCATAGCTTTGGCCGTGCGCGCGCTGAAAAACAAGGAAGTGCGCAAGATCATACTCTCGCGCCCGGCGGTCGAAGCCGGCGAAAAACTCGGTTTCCTGCCCGGCGACATGAAAGACAAGATTGACCCTTATCTGCAACCACTCTACGACGCGCTGGAGGATATGGTTCCTGCCGTGAAGCTCAAGGAATACATGGAGACCAAGGTGATACAAATCGCTCCACTCGCTTTCATGCGCGGCCGCACGCTCAACGACGCCATCATCGTGCTCGACGAGGCACAGAACACCACCACTCAGCAGATCAAGATGTTCCTGACCCGATTGGGCATGAATGCTAAAATGATCATCACCGGCGACATCTCACAGATCGACCTTCCGCGACAGGTCACTTCCGGTCTGGTGCAGGCGCTGCGGGTGCTCCGCGGAGTCGAAGGAATCGGCCGCGTGGAGTTCGGCCGGTCCGACATTGTGCGCCACCGACTTGTGCAGCGTATTGTCGATGCCTATGACCGCTTCGACAAGGAGCGCGACGAGAATCCTGAAAATTAACAAAAAAATATCAACCCTCAAACCAAACCGATCATGTCCACCCTTCTTACCACCGACTTCAACTTTCCCGGTCAACGCAGCGTCTATCATGGCAAAGTGCGTGACGTGTATGATATCGCCCCCGACCTGCTCGTGATGGTAGCCACCGACCGCATCTCGGCATTCGACGTGGTGCTCCCCGAAGGCATACCCTACAAAGGCCAGGTCCTCAATCAGATCGCAGCCAAGTTCCTCGACGCCACCGCCGACATCTTACCCAACTGGAAGCTCGCCACACCTGACCCCATGGTGACCGTGGGCCGCAAGGCTGAAGGCCTCCGCGTGGAAATGATTATCCGCGGCTACCTCACCGGCTCCGCATGGCGCGAATATGCCGCCGGTTGCCGCGAGATCTGCGGTGTGAAACTGCCCGACGGCATGCGTGAGAATGAGAAATTCCCCGAACCCATCATCACCCCCACCACCAAGGCCGAGGCCGGCCACGACGAGAACATCTCGCGCGAGGAAATCATAGCCCAGGGCCTTGTCA
>CAZKRV010000107.1:0-6461 GCA_964555345.1 uncultured Bacteroides sp. | reverse complement strand
AGATGGGCGGACTCGACGTGATCGTCTTCACCGGCGGTGTGGGCGAAAACCAGACCGGCGTGCGCGAGAACGTGTGCGCTCCCCTCGCTTTCATGGGCGTGGAACTCGACAATGAACTTAACGCTAAGGTGCGCGGCACTGAAACCGTGATCTCCAAACCCTCCTCACGCGTAAAAGTAGTGGTGATCCCCACCGATGAGGAAATGATGATCGCCCGCGACACCAAAGATATCGTTTCGGCACTATGAGCAAGATCCGTGCAGCCATTGTCGGCTACGGCAACATAGGCCGCTACGTGCTCGACGCACTGCGCGAGGCCCCCGACTTCGAGGTGGCCGGCGTGGTGCGCCGCTCGGCCGCCAATCCCCCCGCCGAACTGGCCGGAATCCCGGTAGTGGAGAGCGTGGAGGAACTTGGCAAGGTCGACGTGGCCATACTTTCCACTCCGACGCGCCATGTCGAGGAACACGCCGCCAAACTGCTTGCAGCCGGCATCAACACCGTGGACTCCTACGACATTCACTCATCGATACTCGAACTCCATGACCGTCTCGACGCCGTGGCTAAGGCCCACGGCTCTGTAGCCATAATTTCAGCCGGCTGGGATCCGGGCAGCGACTCAGTGGTGCGCGCACTGCTTGAGGCCGCCGCCCCCAAAGGCGTGACCTACACTAATTTCGGTCCCGGCATGAGCATGGGTCACAGTGTGTGCGTGCGCTCCAAAGCCGGTGTTAAAGATGCCCTCTCGGTCACCATACCCCTAGGCACCGGCATTCACCGCCGCATGGTCTACGTAGAGCTGCTCCCGGGTGCCGACCTGGCCGAAGTCACCGCCGCCATCAAGGCCGACCCCTACTTCGCCTCCGACGAGACTCACGTGATGGCCGTGGAATCAGTAGATGCCGTACGCGACATGGGCCACGGTGTGAATCTGGTGCGCAAAGGCACCTCCGGACGCACTCCCTCACAGCGCTTCGAGTTCAATATGGCCATCAACAATCCCGCCCTCACGGGCCAGATCCTCGTGGCCGTGGCCCGTGCTTCGATGCGTCAGCGCCCGGGCGCCTACACCATGATCGAAATTCCCGTGATAGACCTGCTTCCGGGCGACCGTTCAGAACTCATCAAGCACCTTGTCTGAATCAGTGAACCCCGACGGCAAACTTCTCATACTCATAAGCAACGATGACGGCGTGCAGGCAAAAGGCCTGCACCGCCTCATCGATTGCGTCGCCTCAATGGGACTTGATGCCGACATATATGCAGTAGCCCCGGCCGGACACTGCTCCGGTCAGAGCAGCGCCATCACGGTTGACACTCCGCTGCGGCTCATATCCCACGGCGAATATGCCGGTGCCAAGATCTATGCCGTGACCGGCACTCCGGTCGATTGCGTTAAGCTCGGCATACACGCCGCCCTGCCGCGTTATCCCGACCTGATGCTCTCCGGCATAAACCACGGATCCAATTCCGGCAATTCCAACATCTACTCCGGCACCATGGGCGCAGCCATGGAAGCCTGCATGATCGGCATACCCGCCATCGGCTTTTCGCTGCTTGACCACAACCCTGATGCCGACTTCTCGGCAGCAGCTCCTTTCATTCGCGAGATCATCGGCAAGGTGCTCGCCGACGGACTGCCCGATCAGGTGTGTCTTAACGTCAACATTCCCGCATCGTCCACACTCCACGGCCTCAAGGTGACACGCTGCTCACGCGGCCGGTGGACCGAAGAATATGCCGGCTACACCGACCCACACGGCAGACCGTTCTATCTGCTGACCGGCGTCTACGAAGACTCCGAGCCTGACAACCCCGAAGGCGACAACTATTGGCTGGCGCGCGATTACGTAACCATCACGCCGATCCGTCCCGACCAGACAGCTCTCGACGCTATCGCTCCCCTCTCCCGAATTTTTAATTAACCCAAACCGATCACCGTGCTCAAATCTATACAGCAATCCATAGCCCCGGAACTCCGGAGTCTTAACCAACGCATCCTGCTCGCACTCTCCTCTCCCAATCAGATGATGAACCGGATAGTGGAGGAATACCTGCGCCGCAAGGGCAAACAGGTGCGCCCGATCATGGTGCTGCTGTGTGCCAAGCTCTTCAACCCCGAAGTCAGCCGCGCGGTGATCTCCGCCGGAGCATCGGTCGAGATGCTCCACAATGCCTCGCTGATCCACGACGACGTGGTCGACGAATCAAAATTGCGCCGCGGCGAACCGACTATCAACGGCATATGGGACAATCACATCGCAGTGCTCGTGGGCGACTTCTTCACCGCCACTTCACTCAGACTCGCCACCGAAACGTCTGACCTGCGCATAGTCAACACAATAGCCGGCCTTGGACGCCTGCTCTCAATCGGCGAACTCGACCAGATCTACAACGCCCGCTTCCACTCATTGAGCGAAGAGGCCTACATGCAGACCATCTCACGCAAGACGGCATCACTCTTCGTGGCCTGCGCATCGATGGGTGCATATGCCGCAGGAGTGACCGATGATGACCCCCGCCTCGAAGCCATACGTTCCTTTGCCGAAAAGCTCGGTCTATGCTTCCAGATCGCCGACGACATCTTCGACTACTATCCCGCCACGGCCGAAACCATCGGCAAACCGACCGGCAACGACCTGCTCGAAGGCAAGGTGACACTGCCGCTGCTCCATGTGCTCACCCGCGAAGATCTGCCGGACCATGATGTGATGCTCGCCCTGTCGCGCCATGAGCAGCTCACCCCGTCAGAGGTAGACACACTGATGACCTATGCGGTCAGCAACGGCGGCATCGAATACGCCCGCGCCGTCATGTCACGCCTGCGCGACGAAGCCGCCGCCATACTCAACGGCGCCTTCGCTCCATCGCAAGCCGTCAGTGACCTGCTCACTCTGCTCGACTACGTGATCACACGTACCAAATAAAATATCACCGGAAGATCATGAACACTTTCGGCACAATTTTCCGGCTCACCACATTTGGCGAAAGCCACGGTCCCGCCATTGGCGGGGTCATTGACGGCATGCCCTCCGGACTCACCGTAGACCCAGAATTTATCCAGCGGCAACTTGACCGCCGTAGGCCGGGCCAGAGCGCCATCACCACGGCGCGGAGCGAGGCAGACCGCGTCAGACTCCTGTCAGGACTGACCGACGGAGTGACCACAGGCACCCCAATCGGATTCATAATCGAAAACACCAACGCCCGTTCTCAGGACTATGAATGGCTGCGCCACGCCTTCCGTCCCTCGCACGCAGACTATACTTACACGGCCAAATACGGCCTGCGCGATCACGCCGGCGGCGGACGTGCCTCGGCGCGCGAAACCGCCTGCCGTGTAGTCGGCGGTGCATTCGCCTCCATACTGCTTGCCACGGCCGGAGTTTCCATACGCGCATTTATCAGTGCCATCGGCTCCATAGACTCACCCACAGACGCACAGGTGGCAGATGAGATACTGCGCATCAAGGAACTGGGCGATACCGTCGGCGGCATCATCGAGTGCCACATCAACGGAGTGCCTGCCGGCTGGGGGGAACCGATAGCCGGCAAATTGAGCGCCACCTTGGCCGCTGCCATGATGAGCATACCCGCAGCCAAAGGATTCGAAATCGGCATGGGATTTGCCGGTTGCCGCCTGACAGGCAGCCAGACCATCGACGAATTTACCGATGGCTATGGCACCGCCACCAACCATAGCGGCGGAGTGCAGGGCGGAATATCCAACGGTCAGCAGATCGTGTGCCGCGTAGCCTTCAAGCCGATCGCCACTCTGATGCGTCCCGTCACCGGCAGCGACGACACCGGCCATGCCATCGAACTCAATGCGCGCGGACGCCACGATGCCTGCGTGCTTCCACGAGCCGTCCCGGTAGTCGAGGCCATGGCTGCCTTGACTCTGGCCGACGCCATGCTGCAGGCGCGCAATTCCAGAGTTTAACAATTCTTTCTTGTCAAGTAGCGAATGAACACAGTGACTGAAACCGACATACAGACCGTAAAGCAGCGGTTGGGCATCATCGGATCCTCGCCCCTGCTGCTCGAAGCGGTAGGGCGCGCCCTTCAGGTGGCCCCGATCGACCTATCGGTGCTTGTGATCGGCGAGAGCGGCACCGGCAAGGAATTCTTTCCTAAAATCATTCACCAGGCCGGAGCGCGCAAACACGCCAAATACATAGCCGTGAACTGCGGCGCCATTCCCGAAGGCACTATCGACAGTGAGCTGTTTGGCCACGAAAAGGGATCGTTCACCGGAGCCATAGCTTCGCGCAAGGGCTACTTCGAGGAAGCTGACGGAGGCACCATATTTCTTGATGAAGTGGCCGAACTGCCGCTGACCACTCAGGCCCGCCTGCTCCGCGTGCTTGAGACTGGTGAATTCATCAAGGTCGGTTCAAGTCAGGTGCAACGCACCAATATAAGAGTAGTGGCCGCCACAAACGTAGACATGAGTCGTGCCGTGGCTGAAGGGCGTTTCCGCCAGGATCTCTACTATCGCTTGTCAACCGTGCAGATCAATGTGCCGCCGCTACGTGACCGCGGTGCCGACATCACCTTACTGGCCCGGAAATTTGCCGCTGACTTCGCCGAACGCTATTCCACCCCGGAGATTGAACTGAAGCCCGATGCCCGCGCCATGCTGCTCAATTACCGCTGGCCCGGCAACGTGCGCCAGCTCAAAAACGTAATCGAACAGCTGTCACTCTTCGATGCAGGCGACAGTATCGACGCCACCGCCCTGGTGCCCTACCTCCCCTCGCCTTCTTACACTCCGGTGGTGGCCTCCTCCCCTGCGTCTCCCGAAGCCGATCCCGCCGGCCCACGCTCATATGCCCGCGAGCGCGAAGCACTGTTCAACATGATCTTCCAACTCCGGTCAGAGGTCGATGCACTCCGCGCCGAACTCGACGGCAAGCTGCGTTCCGATTCATTGGCCATGACTCCGGCCCACCATCACTCCACGGTGGCCCACGCTCCGTCACTCGCACTGACCCTTCCTGAAGAGACACAGGTCACCGACGTGACCCCGATGACCGCAGCAGAGATGCCCGCCCCCTCATCACGCCGCACTCTCGAAGAGACCGAGCGCGAAACCATACGCGAATGTCTGGAGCGCAATGGCGGACGCCGCAAGGCTGCCGCTGCCGAGCTCAACATATCGGAGCGTACACTTTACCGAAAAATAAAGGAATATGGTCTGGAATAAGATAAAAGCCCTGCTGCTGGCGCTCTGCCTGATAGTGCCGCTCGCCGGATGCCGCATCAGCTACAAGCTCAACGGATCGGCGCTGGACTATACCGTGTATCGCACCATCACCATCGGCGACTTCCCCATACGTGCCGCCATGGTCTATCCGCCGCTGCAGACCACTTTCGAAAATGCGCTCACCGACTATGTGTCGCGCAACACCCGCCTACAGGTCATCGACTCGGGCAATGCCGACCTCCAACTCGAGGGCGAAATCACCGGCTACGCGCTCTCGCCGCAGGCCGTTGGTGCCGATGCCTATGCCACCCAGACCAGGCTGACCATCACCGTACGCGTACGCTACACCGATAATAAAGATGACGCGAAAGATCTGGATCAGACTTTCTCGGCCTATCGCGACTTCGATGCGTCACAAATGCTCACCGACGTGCAGGATCAGCTCTGCACCGAAATCTCAAATGAGTTGGTCGAACTGATATTCAACGCAACTCTCGGCAACTGGTAATAACTGAATCTCAACGACGCTATGGAAGAGGAAATCAAAAGCTGGCTGCGGGCCGACAATCCCGTCACCCCCACCCCGGAACGGGTGGCCGAACTGCAACGGACAATGCCATGGTTTCTGCTCCCGGCAGCCCTTTTGCTTAGGCGCGATGCCGGAGCGCTATCTCCACAGCAGCGCACAGAGCAGCTCACCCGAGTGGCTCTCGCCGCGCCCGACCTCGATGCCATGAGCATGGCCGTCGACGCCGATCTGGCCGAAGCGCTCGCCCGCTTCTATCCTGAGGAGCCACACAGCCACACCCCGTCGACCGAAAATGCCATTGACAAATTCATCTCGACTTACGGCACACCGGATCCTCACGAAGAAGAGTTGCTCACACGGCTTATATTTAACCCAGTGCCGGACTATGCCCAGATACTGTCCCGCGAAGAAGAGTCCAGCTCTCCGGCTCCCGGAGAAGCACCTGAAGGCTCGCATGACGACCTGATCAACAACTTCATACTCAAGAGCAAAGCCGCCGGCGGCCAATTTCCGTCCGTTGAACCGGAGGCCGATCCGGCTGTGGCCCCGCAACCAACGTCGACCGTGGTTACCCCTGACGTTGACGACGACGTGCTCCCCTCCGAAAGCCTGGCCAGAATCTATATCCGCAGAGGCAAATATTCACGGGCTTATGAAATTATAAGTCAATTAAATTTGAATTTTCCCGAAAAAAGTATTTACTTTGCAGACCAATTACGCTTC
>CAZKRV010000106.1:0-6464 GCA_964555345.1 uncultured Bacteroides sp. | reverse complement strand
TCTGTGGAATCGACCTCGGTGAAGTAGCTGGAGACGCTGCGCAGGCGCTCCTGGGCTTTCCATGGCTGTCCGGCATGGTTATAGAGATAGATCATGTGTTGTATGGGCTGGTTGCCGTGAGCGTAGTTGCCCATGTTCATCACGGTCATCTCGCGTATTTCGTGTATGGGGAAGCCATAGTAGCTGTCGTCAAACAGCGGAGGTTCTGTAAATACTTCGTCAAGCTTGGCTGCAAATGCTTCGCGTCCACCCATAAGGTTAATAAGGCCCTGCACGTCGTGAAATACAGACCAGGTGTAGTGCAGACTGTTACCTTCGGTGAAGGCATCGCCCCACTTCAGCGGAGAGAATGGTGACTGGAAGGTGCCGTCGGCATTGCGTCCGCGCATGAGCCCTGATTCAGGGTCGAACACGTTGCGATAATTGAGGGCGCGGGTGCGGTAGAGCTGCCGTTCGCTTTCGGGGCGACCGAGGGCACAGGCCAGGCGGTAGATGCACCAGTCATCGTAGGCGTATTCGAGGGTGCGGGCCGTATTTTCGTAGATATCTACATCGTAGGGCACATAGCCGAGTGTGTTGTAGTACTCATGTCCGAGGCGTCCGCTGGATTTGACTTTGGGGTGTACGGCCGCAGTGCCGGCGGTTGCGGCGGCCCAGAGGGCTGCGGTGTCGGCCACCTGCACTCCGTTGAGCCAGGCATCGGCCACGACTGAAGCGGAGTTGTTGCCGACCATGCAGTTGCGATGGCCCGGGCTGGCCCACTCCGGGAGGAATCCGCTCTCGCGGTAGTGGTTGAGCATGCCCTCCTGTATCTCGCGGTTCACGTCGGGATAGATGAGGTTAAGCAGTGGAAACAGTGCGCGGAAGGTGTCCCATACGCCTGTGTCGGTATACATTGGGCCTTGGCACACTTCGCCGGTGTGGGGACTGTAGTGCACCATGTTGCCGTCGGCATCTATTTCATGAATGCGGCGGGGGAATAGCAGGCAGCGGTAGAGGCAGGAGTAGAATGTACGCAGGTGGCGGTCCGTGCCCTGCTCAACGCGGATTCGTCCGAGGGTTTCGTTCCAGCGGTCGTGTGCTTTGGCCGCTATGGTGTCGAAAGTGTCTGATCCGAGTTCTGCCAGATTGCGTTCGGCCTGTTCGGGCGAGATGAACGAAGAGGCCACGCGGGCGTGGACCGTATCGCCGCGGTTGGTACGGAATCCGGCGATAGCACCGCAGTGGCGACCCTCGGTGGTGTCGGCTCCGGCGGTCATCACGCTGTCGGTCACCGTGAGGAAGTAGTCGGGCATGCGGTCAAACTCCACTATGAAGTAGTTGCGGAACCCGGCGGGTACGCCGCCGCTGTTGCGCGTGGTGTAGCCGGTGATGCGGCCGCGCTCCGTATCGACGCTTATAGCCGATCCACGATCAAACGCATCGATGACCACGTTGGCGCTGTCGGTGCGTGGAAAGGTGAAGCGGAACATGGCGGCGCGTTCGGTGGGGGTGACTTCGGCCACTACGTCATGGTCGGCCAGGTACACCTTATATAAATAAGGAGATGCTTCTTCTCCTTTGTGTGAGAACCAGCTTGCGCGCTCGTTTTCGTCAAACACCGGTGCTCCGACCGTGGCCATCAGAGAGAACTGGCCATAATCGTTAATCCATGGACTGGGCTGATGGGTTTGCTTGATGCCGCGCAGACGGTGAGCATCGTAGGTGTAGGTCCAGCCGTCGCCCATCTTACCCGTCTGTGGAGTCCAGAAGTTCATTCCCCATGGCACTGCCACTGCGGGATATGTGTTGCCGGCCGACAGTTCATAGCTCGACTGTGTGCCCATCATTGTGTTGACATACTGTGTGAGGTCAGTTGTCTCCTCACAAAAAGCAAAGGCAGGCAGCAGCATGGTTGCCGCTGCCGCCAGAATTTGTCGCAAGTTGGTCATGATATTTTATTTCAGCGGGCCGGAATTATCACTTCAAGTGCTCCGGTGTCAGAGTTCATGATATAGCCACCGACCCTCACGTCAGAAGCCATGAGCGGGTGGTTCTTGATCAGGTCCACGGTTTCGCCGACGGCATCGGCCGTGTCGGTGAAGCCGTGGAGCCAGCTGTCGAGGTCTATGCCGCAGTGGCGCATGAGCGAGATGTGCTCATCGTCAACTCCGCGCTTGCGCATCAGTTCCAGCATCTCCTCGGCGTCCATGCCCTGAACTCCACAGCCGGTGTGGCCCACTACCATGATTTCGTTTACCCCGAGTTCATAGACGGCCACGAGCAGTGAGCGCATGGTGCTGTCAAAGGGGTTGGTTATGGTGCCGCCGGCATTTTTGATCATCTTGACATCGCCGTTTTTCAAGCCGAGGGCTGCGGGGAGCAACTCGACCAGACGTGTGTCCATGCAGGTGACTATGGCTATCCGCTTGTCGGGATATTTCGACGTGGCGAACTTTTCGTAGCCCCGTGATTCCACAAAGTTGCGGTTATGGCTGAGGAGTTCTTCGATCATCTTCTGATGGTGATTGGAGTGAATCGGGGAGTGCGTATGCGTGGTTTGATCTCGCCGCCCATGAGCAGCAGAGTGCGTCCGCCGTCGGTCACGGCGCATGCGGCTCCGGCGCGCGCGAACTCAGCATTGCGTTCGCCGATGTGCCAGCGGTCGGTTGCGGGATCGTAGGTGCAGATGAAGCCGTTGAAGCGATACCATTCTACGGGGTGCATGAGATAGTCGGCGGCCTGCTTGCGGAGAGCGTTGAGGAACACCTCGCGGTTAACGCCGCCGGTGCACACGATCTTGCCGTTGATGCAGGCGGCCACGCCGCCTCCGAGACTGATCTTGGAACGACCTACGGTGGGGGCGGCGAGCATGGTCCATGTGTCGGTCGCGGGATCGTAGCGCAGTCCATCGCATTGGAGTGTCGGCTCCTTGTCGGCATGGCGGGGTGCGAAACCGCCCCAGAGATAGAGCTTGCCGTCAGGTCCGGCAGCCATTACCGGCTGTACGCGGGGATTGCCAGGCATATCGGCCAGTCGCGTCCAGCCTGCCGAGGGATCGGCCACGTCGATTGTGAGAAGGGCGTTTGACGGCATGCCGTCAGCATTGCCTCCGGCCACGTAGACGCGGGTGCCGATGGCAGTGGCATAGGCGTTGTCAACGGTCATGGGCAGATCGGGCAGAGGCACGATATCGGCCATGCCGTCAGGATCGAGTGTGAGCAGCAAGGCTGATCGGAGACCTTCGCCGCCGATCATGGCCAGGCCCATGGGAGTGGTGGCGCTGGCTCCATAGGCGGTGGCCTCTGGGAGCGAGCCTATGCGCACACCGTCGGTGGCCCGGTATATGCCTTTGTAATATACTTTAGCGATGCCCTGTGCCAACGGGTCGGCATAGGGGAAGTTGCAGCCTCCGGCAATTACGGGTATGGAGTCGACGGTGCCTCCGAAAGCAGCCGACACTCCGAGGCCGAGGCCCGGTTCCACTTCCATGGCCTCCATGCTGAAGGTCGATGCGGGAAGTGAGTCAGAATTTACAAGGTTAGCTTTGGGAAATGGTTGCCAGCCGTAGCGGACAAATTTTGGTTTTTTCATATCTGGATTGCTAAGTATTATCGTATCGGAATTTATGGTGATGAGGGCGGGGCGGTATACACCCTGCGTTTCGGCGATTTCAAATATTTCCGGAGCGTCTTCAGCTCCGGTCAGCGTGAGACCGTCGGCATCGTTCATGATCAGCCGTAATGTGCCGTCAGGCCATGACTCGGCGCGGGCGGGACGCGGACCTCCGGGGGTGAGCGTTTTGTGGCCGTAGATGTGGTGCAAGGCCTGGCGCGCCATGCGTTGACCAACAGGGGCCTTGCGGGGAGGGTGCACGTCGTAGGGGAGTCCGAAGTCGTGTGTCACGGCCATGTATACGCCAGGCATTGCTTCAGCCATGCGTCGCTGACTGTCGCGGAACTCAGGCCACGATGCGCGCTCTATGCCGCTGAGTTGTGCAATGACGAAGGGGAGTTGCGGTGAGCGGAATTCGCGGCGCCAGGAGTCGACGAACAGGGGGAAGAGAGCTTCGTGTATCTCCATGTTGTGAGCATTGCTCTCGCCCTGATACCAGATCACACCGGAAATCGGGTAGTGGCCGAGCGGTCTCACTCCGGCACCGAACAGGAAGGAAGGTTCGTAGGGGTGGCGGTGAATGGAGTCCCGTCCGCCAAGATTTTCGTCAATGCGTTGCTGTACCCACGGTTGCAGGTAGTCATTTGAGCGCCAGTCGAGGAGTATTTCCGGTAAGCCGTGGCGCAGGGTTTCGATGTCGATGAAGCTTTCGATACCGGCACCTCCCACCGGATTGGATATGATGCCGACGGGTATGTGGAGTGAATCGGCGAGCATGGATCCGAAGTGCCAGGCCACGGCCGAGAAGTCTTTGTCAGGAGCAGTCCATCGCGCGGGCAGGTAGTAGTCAAGTGAGTCGACGCGTGCCAGTATGTCGTCAGGCCATATTTCCGATCCCGGACGCATACGGTCAGATATGCGGTAGACTCTCAGCAGCTGATTGGCAGCCGGATCTGCAGGGGCATCGGCGCTTTGGCCAAGTGTGAACTCCATGTTGCTTTGGCCCGATGCGATCCAGACTTCACCGGCCATTATGTCGCCTATGGTGATGGTGCGCATGGGGTCAGACACGGTCATGGCATAGGGGCCGCCTGCGGGGAGCGGGTCGAGAGTGACCTGCCAGTGGCCGAGATTATCAGCCGTGGCGGAATAGGTGCGGGAGTTGATGGCAAGGTTAACTTCGGAACCGGCGTCGGCGCGTCCGCCAATCGTCAGGAAGCGAGAGTGGGGGAGCACCATGCCGTCGGAATAGACAGGGGGAAGTGACAGTCCGCCCCATGATCCGGTGATGGCTCCGCGCACGTAGTCGGCAAGGAGTGCCGCTCCGGCCGGAGTTGGGTGCAGATTGTCGGGGAGCAGGTCGGGGCGGTCGATGAGCGGGTCGGCGAAGTCGATCAATTCGACTCCGGCATGGTCAGCCACATCGGCTATGCGCTCCCTGATCAGGTCGCGCCAGTCGCGTGTGCCGGACTTGAAGCGGCGGTGGGCGGTGCCGATCGGAGCCATGTTGGCCATGATTATGCGCACGTCGGGATTGATGGTGCGCAATGTGTCAATCAGCCAGATATAGTCATCGGCAAACTCCCGGCCATAGACCGGCCAGTTGCGCGGATCGGTGTCGTTGGTGCCCAGATGGATCACCGCCACATCCGGGGCAAATTCAAATGCGAGTGCGGCTTCCCGGGTCTTATGCCAGGGATTGTGTCCTTTTTTCAGCAGAGTGGCACCGTTGCGGCCGAAGTTGCCCACCTCATAGTCCGGACCGAGCATCTTCTGGAGCCGGGCAGGATATGACTGGGTGTCGCGGTCGGGCAACGTCATGCCGTAAGTAATGCTATTGCCGATGCATGCCACCTTTATGGCGGCACGCACCGGTATGGTCAGCATCAGGGCCATGGCCCCTGCGATTATTGACGTTTTGAGTCGGGAAGCCAAATCAGTCAGTCTTCTTTAAGCACTTTGATCGATTGGATCATCATGCGCGGTATGTGGAACGGTCCCTTGAATATGTTGCCTTTGGCGGTCTGCGCCACGGAGCCGTCGCGATGCAGATAGCCGAACCATTCGCCGAATTCGTGGTCGGGGAAGTGGGCATAGGCCCAGTCGGAAACCATTTGGTGCTTGACGAGATAGTCTTCGCGGCCTGTGGCTCTATATGCCATGAGAGTGGCTATGATAGCCTCGGTCTGCGGCCACCAGAACTTCATGTCTTGCGAATAGTCCTGATTGGGGAATCCCTTGCAGTCGCGGAAGTTGATGATGCCGCCGAACTCCTTGTCCCAACCCCATTTCCAACTCCAGTCGAATATGGTCAGTGCCAGTTCGGTCAGTTCGTTGTCGCCACGGTGGCGTGCCTCTTCGAGCAGGAACCATGCGGTCTCGATGCAGTGGCCGGGATTAATGGTACGTCCTGCCAGGGTGTCGATGAGTTTTCCGTCGGGAGTGACCGTCTCAAGCAGAGCCTCATATTCGGGGTGCATGAACAGCCGGCGCAGTGTGGCGATGTTGCGGGTGATGGTTTCATCAAGCAGCGGATCGGAGATCACACGGCGCAGTGTGGCTGCGGTGTTGATCATGATCATGGTGATGGAGTGGCCTACAGCCGGCTGAGTGGGAAGGTATTTCGGTTCAAGTATGCCGGGAGTGTCGAGCCAGCGCACCACTTCCTTGAACAAAGCCAGAGCTTCTTCGGCTTTGGTCTTGTCTCCGGTGGCGATCGAGTATTCGGCCTTGGCTATGATGGCGAAGCACTCCGAGAATACGTAGCGGCGCTTGCGCAGCGGCTTGCCGTCGGCGGTCACTTCAAAATACATTGAATCAGGGGATATACCTTTTCAAACTGTAAAAAGCTGAAAACGGTCACCTTGGCA
>CAZKRV010000105.1:0-6654 GCA_964555345.1 uncultured Bacteroides sp. | reverse complement strand
ACCTGAATGTTGGGCGAAACAACGCCGAATGCGTCGATACGGTTGCGGAGCACGTTGGTGGCCGAAGTGTTCACACGGTCCTGAGCCTCAGATTTTAGCTTCGAGGCCACTGCGCCACGGTTGGTGCCATTAGAGGTGATCACGTCAGGAAACACCACCGAGAAGTCCACGTTGGGATTGCCGGAGATGGTGCTATACTGAGTGAGGAACGTTTCCACATAGTCGGTTTCAGGAGCGGCTGCGGCGATCGAGTCGGTGGCGATGATCGCGCGGCGCAGGGTGGCATTGGATTCAGTGCCGGCCATCGAGGCGAGCATATCGCCCATGTTGACCTGGAGAGTTACGTTCATGCCGCCCTTGAGGTCAAGGCCGAGGCCCACACCCCAGCGCTGCACCTCATTGTAGGTGTAACCGAGGTAAACGGGCTCCTGAGCCACGGAGTCCATGTAGTGCTTGTAAGCCGATTTGTACTCATCGGTCGTGTCGTCTTCGCCGGCCACGAGCACGGCATACTCCTTACCCTGGTCTTCGATCTTCGAACCCTTCCAGGTGAACGAAAGATAGAACACGCAGATAAGGACGAGGAAGATGGCGATGACACCTGCCACGATACTTCCAAGGGAACCTTTACTGTTCATGTGTTGAGTTGGTGAATGATAGGTTTGTAGGTTGATAAATTATTTCGTTACACAAGATGCTTTCCGGCGACAATACGCCAAAATGCGCGCAAATATACGAATTTTTTCCGACTCGAACTGCATTTCACTGCATTTTCCTGCAAAATCACCCTCCGCAGGGGTGAATTTATGGCGGAAAAAGGCTAACTTTGTGGCATGATTGACATGAAATTCATGCGCAGAGCCATGCAGTTGGCCCTGCTCGGTAGCGAAGGTGCCCACCCGAACCCTATGGTGGGCGCGGTGATCGTGAGTGACTCATCTGGCCTCATAGTCGGCGAAGGGTGGCACCGGCACTGCGGCGAGGGCCACGCCGAAGTCAACGCAGTAGCCATGGCCACAGAGCGCGGAGCCGACCTTACGCACTGCACCATCTACGTCACCTTGGAGCCATGTGCCCACTACGGCAAGACTCCCCCCTGCGCCCAGTTGATCATCGATCGCGGCATCAGGAGGGTGGTGGTCGGCAGCGTTGACCCGTTTGCCAAAGTGGCCGGACGCGGCATCGCCATGATGCGCGAGGCGGGAGTGGAGGTGATCGTCGCCCCCGAAGAGATAGCCGAAGAGTGCCGCAGGCTCAATCCGGCATTTTTCACGGCTCACACTCTCCACCGCCCCTACGTGACTCTGAAATGGGCGCGCTCGGCCGACGGATTCATTGACCGCACACGCCGCCCCGATGAAGCTCCGACACAATTTTCTGGTGCGGCGGGGCGAATGCTCGTACACCGCCGGCGCGCGCTCCACGATGCCATTGCTGTCGGCTCGCGCACCGAGCTGATGGATCGCCCGCGGCTCGACTGCCGTCTATGGCCCGGAGGACGCACTCCCCTGCGCGTCAGCTTTAACCGACGCGAGCCACTGCGCACCCAGCTCGAAGCGCTCTACTCGCATGGGGTCACCTCACTGCTGGTCGAGGGCGGAGCCGAGCTGATCAGCTCCTTTCTGCGCGAAGGAGTGTGGGACGCCGCCCGCGTCGAAACCGCACCGATCACTCTCGGAAGCGGGGTAGCCGCCCCCACGCTCCCGCCCCACGCCATGCCCGACAGATGTGTAAGAATAGGTGAAAACGCGTTAAAAACCTATAAAAACACATATAAATAAAGAAAATTTGGCACTATTGGCTTCCGCCGTGCCTCACATTTTCGGAAAACTTGCTACCTTTGCGACTCGTTAACGATAATATTCCAATCCTGAAGCATGAACCGAAAGCTTTCATCACTGATCATCGCGGCTCTTATGGTTCCGGCACTGACCGGCTGCAACGGTGACTCCGACTCCGGATCATACGGCGAAACAGATTTGACCACATCGACAATGGTCACCTCGTTCACGCTCGGAGCTAACCGCAAGATAATGGCCGACCTTGACTCGGTGTTTTTTTCGATTGACCTGGTCAACCGCAACATATACAACGCTGACTCACTCCCCTACGGCACCGATGTGAGCCGCCTGCTGGTCAAGATATCAACTCCCAACGACGCTAAACTCGAAATGCAGATGTCGAGCCGCTACAATGGTTCCGACACCACAATAAACCTGACCGAGCACCCCAACGACACGATAAACTTCGCATCGAGAATCAACACCCTTGTTGTCACAGCCCCTGACGGCACCACCGTGACCACCTACAACGTGAAAGTCAACGTGCACAAGGTCCTGCCCGACTCGCTGTCGTGGAGTGCCACTGACCGCGGCCAGCTCCCCACCACCATCCCGTCGCCCGACGCGGTCAAGGCCGTGAAGTTCGGCGACAAACTGATCTGCCTGGCCGGCACACCCCGACGCACCACCTTGTCGGTCACCACCGATCCTTTCGACTTCAGCGACTGGACCTCCACCGACGTGACACTGCCCGACGGTGCTGACATCAACACCTTCTGCGCCACTTCCGACGCTCTCTACATAGTCTGCGCCGACGGATCGCTCCACACCGCCTCCGACCTCTCGTTGGCATGGACCGAAGCCGAACCGGCCGGTTCCGGCTGGACCCACCTCTATGGCGGATTCGGCGATCTCGCCGTTGGTGTGCGCGGATCGGAATGGGCCACCTACCCATCTGCCGCCTCCGGGCCCATCGCCTCGCTCGGCGCCGACTTCCCCGTGAAGCAGACCAGCCAGCTCATCACCTACACTTCTGACTGGGACGTGACCCCCCAGGCACTCATGGCCGGCGGCATCACCGCCTCCGGCGCCACTTCCGGTGCCACCTGGGCCTTCGACGGCACCTCATGGTTCCGCCTCTCCAATCCCGACGGCCTGCGCGCACTGCCTCCGGCTGAAGGCTACACCATCTTCCCCTACTTCACATTCCTCTCCGGAGCCGGCGCCACTGTGACCAAACGCGCCACATGGATCGCCATCGGCTATGAAAAGCCTGACCGCACCGGCACCGGCACGTCGAAAGTATATACCTCACTTGACAACGGTATCAGCTGGTTACCCGCTCCGAAAAACCTGCAACTGCCGGCCGATTTCGGTGCCCGCTACTGCGCCCAGGCCATCGTGTGGCCCCACACCATCACCGCCTCGCGCATAATCAAGCCCATTACCGAGTGGGATGCCGACTATATCTACCTTTTCGGCGGCAGATACCTTGATTCCTACGACCTCAACATCAAAGTGCGCAACCAGCTCTGGCGCGGAGTGATTCAGCGACTCACATTCAAGCCACTGTACTAAACCGCTCCATATCGAAGCATGCCCTCAATCCGTAGCTCCATACTCCACAGCCTCACCGTAGCGGTGACACTGCTCGCGGCCCTCATGGCCGGGAGCGGCCGCGCGCATGCTCAGGAAGAGGAATACAAATTCGACCTTGGCATCGGACTGGGCATGAGCGGATATCTTGGCGACGTAAACTACTCCAATATGTTCCGTCGCCCCGGATTTGCCGGACAGATCTCATTCCGCTATCTGGCCGACAGCCGCTGGGCCATACGCGGAGTGCTGACCACAGCCTCCATCAGCGGCAACACGGCCGACACCTCCATGCAGTTGCCCGACGGACAGCACTACTCCTTCACGTCACAGATCTATGACCTCGGTGCCCGCGCCGAATTCAACTTCTTTGGCTATGGCATCGGCGAGACCTATAAGCGGCTGCGCCGCTGGAGTCCATATCTGGCTCTGGGACTTGGAGCCACTCTGTCTGCACCCGGAGGAGGCAATGCGTTTGCAGCCATGAGCGTACCCATGGCCTTCGGCGTGAAGTTCAAACTGCGTCCCCGCTGGAATCTGGCCACTGAGTTCTGCATGACCTGGCTGCTCGGCGACAAGGCCGACGGACGCGACCTCAGCGACCTGTACGGGATCAAAAGCACGTTTCTCAAAAATAATGACTGGCACTCGAACCTCATGGTGTCGATTTCCTATGAATTCGGCAAAAGGTGCGTCACATGCCACTACGTAGATTAACCCCCCGATCATGAATCTTCAAGAGTTTGACATAGACCCCACCAGGATACCAACCCATGTGGCCGTGATCATGGACGGCAACGGACGCTGGGCCAAAGCCCGCGGCCTGGACCGCTCCGAAGGCCACATCGAGGGAGTCAACACCGTGCGCAAAATCACCGAGATTGCCTCGGAAGCTGGCGTGAAATACCTTACGCTCTACACCTTCTCGACCGAGAACTGGAACCGTCCGCAGGCCGAGGTCGATGCCTTGATGACTCTGGTCGGAGTGGCCATCACCCGCGAAACCCCTGATCTGATCAAGAACAACGTGCGCCTGACCATAATGGGCGACCTTGAGCGCATGCCGGAGGCCACTCTGGCCATGCTCCGCCAGTGCATGGCTGACACAGCACATTGCACCGGACTGGTCCTGAATCTGGCCATCAGCTACTCCTCGCGCTGGGAGATCACCCGCGCAGCCCGCCTGATTGCTGCCGAAGCAGCCGCAGGCACTCTTGATCCACAAGCAATCACACCCGAAACCCTCGCTGCCCACATGGCCGCACCGGACATACCGGACCCCGACCTGCTCATACGCACCGGTGGCGACTACCGCATTTCCAACTATCTGCTCTGGCAGATAGCATATAGCGAGCTCTTCTTCTCTGACCTCTATTGGCCTGACTTCTCCAAGACCGACTTCCTTGAAGCGATCAGGGCCTACCAGCACCGCCAGCGCCGCTTCGGCCGCACAGGTGACCAGATCACAGCCGCCAAACCTGCCGACGACACCACAAGATAATCCCTGACCCCCACACATTATTATATATATAAGATGCGAATCAGACTGCTCTCGATTGTAATTGCCGCTTCAGCCGCCATAGCTGCCATGACTCCCGCCGGAGCCGGCGCGCAGACTCCGGCCGACACCCTCGTGGCACCGCCGATAATCTTCAGCGCCACACCGCGCACCCTCACCATAGCCGGAATTGAAGTAACCGGCGCACCCAACTATAATGATGAAATCGTGAAGTCCTATGCCGGACTGCGTGTGGGAGAACGTGTGGAAGTGCCGGGCAACGAGCTGACAAACGCGGCCAAGCGCCTGCTCAATCAGGGCCTGTTCTCGCAGGTACAGATCAAGATACAGAAAATCGCCGACGGCAAAGTGTGGCTCGAATACGCTCTGCGCCAGCAGCCGCGCATACATGAAGTGCGCTACAACGGCGTGAAGAAAAACGAACGCGAAGACCTTCAGGAAAAACTGCACCTGGTCGAGGGTAACCAGCTCACTCCCGAAGTGGTCAACCGCATCAAGATGATCACCCGCCAGTATTATGACGAAAAAGGCTTCAAGAATGCCGACGTCAACGTGCGTCAGGAAGAAGCCCTCTCCGCCCCCAACGAGATGATCGTGACCATCGACGTCGACAAGCACTCAAAGATCAAGGTGCATAAGATCTACATCGACGGCAACGAAGTCGTTTCGGACCGCACGCTCAAGCGCACCATGAAGAAGACCAATGAGCGCACCGACCTGCTCAAACTCTTCTCGCAAAAGAAATTCGTGGAGTCGGACTATCAGGACGACCTTAACCGCATACTCCAGAAATACAATGAACTGGGCTATCGCGATGCTGTGATACTGTCCGATTCCGTCGTGCCCTACGACGATAAGTCAGTCGACGTGTATATCAACCTTGAGGAAGGCAACAAATACTACATCTCTGACATACGCTGGGTGGGCAACACGGTCTATCCCACCGAACTGCTCGACGCTATGATAGAACTGAAGCCGGGCGACGTCTACAATCAGAAGCAACTCGACAAACGCCTGTTCAGCGATGAAGATGCCGTGGGCAACCTCTACTACAACAACGGCTACCTCTTCACCCGCATCACCCCCACCGAACGCAACGTGAGCGGTGACTCCGTGCTCATAGAGATGCGCGTGGTCGAAGGCCCTCAGGCCTATATCAACGCCGTCAACATCAACGGTAACGATCGCGTGTATGAAAAAGTGGTGCGCCGCGAAATGCGTGTAAAGCCCGGCGACCTCTTCAGCAAGGACCGGTTGATGCGCTCGGCGCGCGAGCTGGCCAACATGGGCCACTTCGACCCCGAAACCATCAGCCCTGACGTGCAGCCCAACCAGAGCGACGGCACTGTCGACATCAACTGGAACCTCCAGTCCAAATCCAATGACCAGGTGGAATTCTCGCTCGGCTGGGGCCAGAGCGGCATCATCGGCAAGGTAGGCCTGAAGTTTTCCAACTTCTCGATCAAGAACCTGCTCTATCCCTCGACCTACAAAGGCATCATACCGCAGGGCGAAGGCCAGACATTCTCTATTTCTGCCCAGACCAATGCCCGCTACTATCAGGCTTATTCCATCAGCTTCCTTGACCCATGGTTTGGCGGCAAGCGCCCCAACCAGTTCTCGGTCACCGGCTTCTATAGCCGCCAGACGGGCATCAACTCATCGTTCTACAACAAAAACTACTACAATGCCCTCAACTCCTACGGCTATGGCTACGGTTATGGCTACGGCTACAGTTCCGACTACTACAACCAGACT
>CAZKRV010000104.1:0-6892 GCA_964555345.1 uncultured Bacteroides sp. | reverse complement strand
GCATCAGGGTAGTGGTGTGGTCACCGTTGCGATAGTCTTCGCAGGGTTTGCCGGTCTTCTTCTCCACGTATTCCTTGCCGTGTACAGACTTGGTGTCCATGGCAACGAGGGTTTTGAAGCGGTCGCCACGGTGAATGTCGAGGCACTGAGCCACCGGGCCAAGGCCGTGGGTAGCGTAGAGGTCGCCACGGTTTTCTTTGTTGTACTTCATGCGCCAGCCGAGCTTGTCGGGGTCATTTTCGGGGTTCTTCCAGTAGTAATCCCAGAAGTCATCGAGGTTGTGGATATAGGCACCTTCTGCACGGAGCACTTCGCCGAACACTCCAGCCTGAGCCATGGCCAGAGCGTTAAGCTCATAGTAGTCATAGCAGCAGTTTTCGAGGATCATGCAGTGCTTGCGGGTCTTTTCAGAGAGGTCGATCAGCTCCCAGCACTGTTCGAGGTTCATTGCGGAGGGCACTTCGATTGCGGTGTGTTTGCCGTTTTCGAGGGCGCATTTTGCTACGGGGAAGTGGTGGTCCCAGTCGGTAGCCACGTAGATAAGATCGATGTCGGGGCGTTCGCATACGGCTTTGTAGCCTTCTTCACCGAAGTAGATGTCGGCGGGAGCGAGGCCGGTCTGGCGCATATATTTCTGACACTTTTCAGCACGTACGGAATCAAAGTCGCAGAGGGCTACGATTTCTACGCCTGGGATATGGCAGAATCGGTTTACGGCACCGGGGCCACGCATGCCGAGGCCGACGAAGGCCACGCGTACGTTTTCGAGCTTGGGAGCTGTAAGCCCGAGCACATGTTCCTGACCGGCGGGGCGGTCGGGGGTTTCAACCACGAGTGTTCCCTTGTCCCAATGGGTCTTGGTCGAGGGCGAAAGTGACTGGGCGGAGAGCTGCGATCCGAGGGCCACAATGGTCATCGAGGCGAGCGCCAGTCCTTTGATGAATAAGTTCATGATGATTGGTTTTAATGTTGATAGATATTAAATTTTGTGCAAAGTTACGATTTTTTTTCAACAAACTGTCACTGCATGTTGAAAATTAGAGTGCCTCCAGCCACAATTTCGTCGTGGGTGATGAAGTGACGGTCAAGTTTCTGGCCATTGAGTTCTACCGACGCTATGTGGTCGCCTTGCCCGCGCTTTTCGATGGTGAGATAGCCTCCGGCGGTCTGTACTGTGGCGCGATCCCACTTCGGGTAGCCGAACCAGTAGCGGCCGGATGCCGGCTCGGGTTCGTAGAATCCGAGAGAGGAGAGTACATACCAGGCCGACATCTGTCCGCAATCCTCATTGCCCGACAGTCCGGCAGGGCGGTCGGAATAGAGTTCGGTGAGAGTCTGCTTCACGCGGTCGGCAGCGCTGTCAGGCCGGCCGAGTATGGAGTATAGATAGATCACGTGGTGCACCGGTTCATTGCCGTGGGCATATTGGCCGATCAGGCCGGATATGTCGGGCGAGGCATCGTCGCCGGTCACGATCATCGGCGCGGTGAAGAGTGAGTCGAGTGCGGTCAGCGCGGCTTCGCGCGAGCCGAAGGCTTCGACGAGTCCCTCCACGTCCTGCGGCACGAGCCATGTATATTGCCAGGCGTTGCCCTCGCAGTAATCGTTGGCTCGGTGCTGTGCGAAGTTGGGGTCGAACGGTGTGCGCCACGATCCGTCGGCCATCTTGCCGCGCACGAATCCGGTAGAACGGTCGAAGTAGTTGCGCCAGGATTGTGAGCGGCGGGTGAACTCATCGGCCACGTCTGTGCGGCCCATGGCGCGTGCGGCGTTGGCTATGGCACCGTCGGCTATAGCATATTCCATATCGAAGGCTATGGCCTCGGCAAACGAGTCGCAGGGTATGTAGCCGTAGGTCTGGCGCAGGCGGCCTCCGCGTGCGGTGTCGGCAGCTGTGGCGGTCATGGCGGCGAGGGCGCGGTCTGGATCTACTCCGTCGATCTTCTTGACCACGGCATCGGCTACGGGGATTATGCCCGGATTGCCCACCATGCAGTCTGTCTCATTGCCCCATAGGTGCCATACGGGGAGGCGTCCCTGATTGTCATGAATGTCGAGCATGGAGTTGATCATCTCGCTGTAACGCCGGGGCTGGATTATGCTCAGCAATGGCATTTCGGCCCGGTAAGTGTCCCAGAGCGAATAGATGGTATAGGCCGGGCGCGAGGCGTTTGTGTCGTAGAATGTGGCGGGGAAGAAGTGGGTGTGGTAGAGTGCGGTATAGAATGTGCGCAGATCCTCTTCCGATGGGCTTTCCACCTTGATCTTGCCAAGCTCGGCTTCCCAGGCGCGGGTGGCGTCGGAGCGCACACGCTCGAAGTCCCAGCCGGGATTTTCGTCAAGGTTGGCTATGGCTCCGCTGATTGATACTGGCGAGATGCCCACCTTTACCATCAGCGGCTCGTCATTGCCGGGGAAGTTGACCAGATAGTGGTGGTCATCGAGCTGTTCGGTGTTGTAGCCGCCGCGCGAGAAGCGTATGGCGAAATATACTTTCTGGTCTTTGGCCCAGCCTGAAGAGCGCCGCCAGCCCACGAGGGTGCCGTCGGCATCGGCCTCAAGCGATGATCCGGTGACCTTGTCCCAGCAGCCGCCGTTGGCCAGGTCTATAACCAGATGTTGTGAGGTCGCCGCTTCTGGATAGGTATAGCGGCTGAGTCCCGTGCGTGTGGTGGCTGTCATCTCTGTGTTGATGCCGCTGCTGAGAGGCACGGAGTAGTAGCCGGGGCGTGCCGTTTCGCGGCTGCGCAGGGCCAGGTCGGCAGACCCTTCACGGCTAAGGTCGGTGGGGCGGGCGGTGACGGGCCGTATAGTTACGTCGAAGAGGTCACCGATGCCGGTGCCACTCAGGTGTGTGTGGCTGAACCCTATCACGGTGCTGTCGCTTTCATGGTAGCCTGAGCACCAGTCCCATGATTCAGGCACGGAGGTGGGCCCGAGCTGCACCATGCCGAATGGCACTGACGCTCCGACAAATACGTGGCCGTGGTCACCGGTGCCGATCAGCGGATCTACATGATCGAGCACGGAGGGTATCCGGCGTTCTTCGAGCACGAAGTGGAGCTTGTGATTGCCCTTGGAGGCTATGTCGGAGTGGGCTATCCGCATATTGTCGAGCTTCTTGCCGTCAAGCCATACTTCCTTTATGTAGATGGCGTCGGACGAGGGGCGTTCGGCGGTCACGGTGAGTGTGCCGGAGGGGAGGGTGATCTCCGCACTGTCAAAAGTCGGGGAGGTCAGTGTGTAGTATGGTTGTCCGGGGCAGTCGGGATAGAGTCCGAGCATGGAGAATACGGCCCATGTCGACATGGTGCCGCAGTCATCGTTGCCGGGGATTCCGTCGGGCGCGGTGGTGTAGTGGTCGCGGAGCAGGCGGGCCACTTCGCGCTGGGTGCGCCATTCCTGACCAGGTATGCGGCTGAACAGGTAAGGGTAGGCTATGTCAGGTTCGTTGGCCGGATCGTAGAGATTGGCATCAAATACGTACTGGAGCTTCTCGGCGAATTTCTCCGGACCTCCGTTCATCTCGATCATGCCCTCCACGTCGTGTGGCACTGCGAAGGTGTAGTTCCAGGCCGAACCTTCGTGAAATCCTGTGGCGTTGCTGAAGTTTGCGCCTCCATCGGGGTCAAACGGGGTGAGGAATGATCCGTCATCGTTGATCGGCCGCAGAGTGCCGTATTCCGGGCTGTAATAGTGTCGCCAGCCGAGGGAGCGGCGGGAGAGCGAATCGGCGAGGTTGTGGTGACCGCGGCTGCGGGCCATTTCGGCCAGAGCGGCATCGGCTACATAATATTCCAGGGCGTGGCTCACGGAATTGTCGCCCGACATGTCGCCGGCATAGTGCCCCACAGGCACATAGCCGCGGGCGGCATAGGGATCGATGTCGGGGCGCATGGCGTTGCGTGCGCCGGGGGTTGTGGCAGATTTCACCATGGCATCATAGGCGGCATCGACATCGAAGCCCTTGAGGCCTTTTCGCCATGAGTCGACGATCACGCAGGTGGCCGGATCACCTTCCATGGTGAACGTTTCGCGTCCGAAGAGTTCCCATTTCGGGAGCCAGCCCCATTCCTTATACATATCGACCATTGATTTCAGCATATCGTTCTGTCGGTCGGGATAGATCAGGGTGAGGAGCTGATGCAGGTTGCGGTAGGTGTCCCAGAGGGAGAACACTGTGTAGCGCGGACGGCGCGAATGGCCGGTGCCGGGAGTTTCCATCAACGGATAGTCGCCATTTACATCGGAAATGACGCTGGGGTGTATCAGTGAGTGATAGAGGGCGGTGTAGAACACTCGCTGCTGTTCATCGCTCCCTCCGCTTATTTTCACTTTGCTGAGGTCGCGATTCCAGCGGTCGGTTGCTGCGGTGAGAATATTGTCAAATATGGCTTTGGCTGGCTGCTCCGCGTTGAGATTGCGGCGGGCGTTCTCGATCGATGTGAAACTAACACCTACGCTTAGCTCCACAGTCTCGCCCGGGGCGAGTGAGTCGAAAGTGAACCAGTAGCCTATATCGTCACCCGATATTTCGCGGCCATAGTTTGAGTAGATTTTATATTTGCCGTTGTCGGGGGTCCATTCCGCCTCTACTCCGGTCATCTGGGGTTGCATCTTCCAGTAGCCGGACTCGGAGGGAATGCGGTTCACACGGGCTACGAAATAGATGGGGAATGTGGCGCCGGGATTGTAGCAGAATGTGCCGAGTAACTTGGATCCTTCAATCTCCGTGTCGCTCACGCGGCGCACTGTGGCCCCTGATTCATTGCTAAGCTGTTGTCCTAAGTTGACCAGTATGTTGCCCTGACCGCCGTTTTTGAACGTAAACCGTTCGCGAGATGTGCGTTCTGTGGCTGTAACTTCAGCCTTTACGCCATATTTCGGCATTGTGAGCGCATAGTATCCCGGCGTTGCGGTCTCGTTGACGTAGGTTGTGCCATATTTCTTGTAATCAGGCTCAAGTGGACCGGAAGTGGCCATGGTCAGTATTGATCCGGCCTCCGGGCAGCCCACGCCGCTCAGATTCACGTGTGAGAATCCGGTAAGGAATATGTTGTGAAATTCGTAGGGGGTAGACCACCATCTGGCGTCCTTGTCAAACCGGTTGTATTCTGATCCGGTCACGTTAAACGGACTCACCGACATCAGTCCATTGGGCAGGACTGCGCCGGGATTGGTGGCTCCGAAATTGGTTGTCCCCACAAAGGGATTGACCAGTTCGGCCGGAGTCGCGGCTCCGGCATAGAGGTGTGATGAGAGCAGCAGAGCGGCTGCCCATGAGAGTGACTTAAGGTTCATGAACGTAAGTAGGTGAAATTTCGCCCAAAATTACAAAAATTCCCACATTTCCACAAATCGGGGTGGTTGTGTGCGGGCAAAAAAACAGCACAGGACTCGTAATCTGCTACGATTCCTGTGCTTAGTGTGCTTGGGGAATGTTGATTTTATGCGGTGTAGCCCATAGGAGAATCGAACTCCTCTTTCAAGAATGAAAATCTTGCGTCCTAACCGATAGACGAATGGGCCAACAATGGCTCCCTGACGGAGTCCGCTTTATTAAGCGGCCAGGGAGTTGACGTGCTTCTGGAGCTTGCTCTTCAGGTTAGCGGCCTTGTTCTTGGAGATGGTGTTTTTGCGGGCCAGCTTGTCAAGAAGGGCGGTCACTTTGTTGAGAGCTGCCTGAGCCTCGGCCTTGTCAGTCATTTTGCGGATGCGACGCACGGCGGTACGAGCGGTCTTCTCGTAGTAGCGGTTGCGCAGACGACGGCTTTCGGTCTGGCGAATTCTTTTCAGTGATGACTTGTGGTTTGCCATTTCAGTGAATCAGTCTAATGTCTTTTTGTTTCTTTTTCTTTATTTAGTAGCCCATAGGAGAATCGAACTCCTCTTTCAAGAATGAAAATCTTGCGTCCTAACCGATAGACGAATGGGCCATTTGGCATCTAAATCGGGTGCAAATTTAGAAACATTTTTTGGATTGTGCAAATAATTAGGTAATTTCGCATAGATTTTTTTCAAAATATTAAAAAATGAACCGTTCGCTCACCATAATTCCATTGCGTATTACTCCATATTCCGACCGGAATTCCATACTTTCGGCCTATTCGCGGGAGATGGGGCGGATCTCATGTTTGCTTCCTGCGGGGGGCGGGCGCGAGGCGCGGAGGCGGCGCGCGCTACTGATGCCGCTCTGTCCGGTGCGGTGCGAGGTGAGTGTTGTGCCGGGTCGCGACGTGTTTCCGATGAAGGAGCCTGTGCCTGATCCGCCGCTGCCGATGCTGTCGGCTGATCCTGTCAGATGTGCGCTCGCACTTTTTTTGTCGGAACTGCTGCAGACGGTGCTTCGCCAGAGTGAGAGTGAACCGGCTTTGTTTGATTTTGTGGCCGACGCGGCCTGCAGGCTTAATTCCTTCGATGTGTCGCTGTCCAACTTTCATATAAAGTTTATGCTGTGCCTGCTTGATTATCTTGGTGTGTCTCCGGACCTGGGCGGATATCATCGCGGCATGGTGTTTGACATGGTTGATGCCTTGTTTCGTGACTCTGCTCCGCTGCATGGCCGCTTTCTGCTTGCCGAGGAGTCGGAAGCGGTGGCGCTGCTTGGCCGTATGACGTGGAATAATCTACACAAATATAATTACACGCGCGCGCAAAGAGTACGTGTAGTGGAGATGATATTGCAATATTATACCTTGCATGTGGCCAATGTGAGCGGTCTTAAATCCGTTGCTGTACTCCGCGATTTGTTCGATTAAAACCTGGCGCCGCAAGGGCCTTTTCGGGGTATTTTGGGGGTAAAGAGGGGAGTGTGATAGTTAAAGAAAGTTAAAGTGTAAAACTTTTGAGTTGGTGTAATTGTTTGCTTGACTGCGTGTTGGAGAAAATATGT
>CAZKRV010000103.1:0-6981 GCA_964555345.1 uncultured Bacteroides sp. | reverse complement strand
TCATCGCCGCTGCCGGCATGGCCGCAGCTCTGCCCGGCGTGATAGCCGCCATGACACCCCTGCCCGTGATCGGCATACCCATCAACTCCACCCTCGAAGGCCGCGACGCACTGCTCTCGATCGTGCAGATGCCTCCGGGCGTATCGGTGGCCACAGTAGGCATCAACGCCGGACTCAATGCCGCCATCATGGCGGTGCAGATGCTCGCCCTCTCCGACACGGCCCTGGCAGCACGCTTCGCCTCCTATCGCGCCACCCTGTCGGAAAAGATCGTGAAGGCTAACGAAGAGCTCCGATCCGTGACCTACAAGTTCAAGACTAACTGATATAACCACGCAATGGACCTGATCAACTACCGCCGACGCCCCTGCCGTGAAGTCACGGTGGGCGGCAAGGTGACAATGGGCCACGGCCACCCGGTGGTGGTGCAGTCCATGACAAACACCAACACTAACGACATCGAGGCATCGGTAGCCCAGATAGGCCGCATAGCCGCTGCTGGAGCGCCGCTAGTGCGCCTCACCGCCCAGGGCGTGCGCGAGGCCGAGAGCATCGGCTGCATGCGCCCCATGGTTGAAGTGCCGCTCGTGGCCGACATACACTTCAACCCCGCAGCCGCCATGGCTGCCGCCGCAGTGACCGACAAAGTGAGAGTGAATCCCGGCAACTTCTGCCGCCCCGGCACCGGACCCGACACGGCCCTGCCTCCGCTGCTCGAAGTCTGCAAAGCCCACTCCACAGCCCTACGAATCGGGGTGAACCACGGTTCGCTATCGCCATCGATCATGGAGCGCTACGGCGACACGCCCGAAGGCATGGTGGAGAGCGCCATGGAGTTCCTGCGCGTGTGTGCCGCCCACGACTTCCACCAGGTGGTGGTGAGCATCAAGGCATCAAACACGGTGGTAATGGTGCGCACGGTGCGCCTGCTCGTTGAAGCCATGAAGCGCGAAGGGCTGGAATATCCCCTCCACCTCGGAGTCACCGAGGCAGGCGATGGCGAAGATGGCCGCGTGAAGTCGGCCGTGGGCATCGGCACCCTGCTGGCTCAAGGCATAGGCGACACGATCCGCGTGTCGCTCAGCGAAGACCCGGAACGGGAAGTGCCCGTGGCCCGCGCTCTGCTCGACCACATCAGCCGCAGGGCCGACGCGCCGGAGATCAGCTTCGAATATGCCCCGGGCTACGACCCGCTGGCACCCATGAGGCTACATTCGCGCACCATCGGCAATGCCGGAGGCGACAACGTACCCCTGGTGGCAGGACTTGACACAATCGATGCTCCGACGGTGACGGTAGACGCATCGACCGAAGACTTCAGCGGCATAGACCGCGACGCGGTAGTGATACTCACATCGACACACGCCAATGCTCCCGGCGAGCTCCAGGCCGCACGTCACCGCATGGTGCGCCAGGGAGTGGACAATCCCGTGGTGATGCAACTCACCTATGCCGACACGGACCCGTCGCTGCTGGCGCTGAAAGCTGCCGCTGACTTCGGAGCCATATTGCTCAACGGCACCGCCGACGGCATCTCGATAATGTCGACTGCCGGACTGCCGGTCAACGACCTGGCCCTCGGCATACTCCAGGCCACCCGCACCCGCATCAGCAAGACGGAATACATAAGCTGCCCATCGTGTGGACGCACCATGTTTGACCTCCAGTCGACCCTGCGGGCAGTGAAGTCAGCCACGTCACACCTGACCGGACTGAAGATCGGCGTGATGGGCTGCATAGTCAACGGTCCGGGCGAAATGGCCGATGCCGACTACGGTTATGTAGGCGCCGGAGTGGGACGCATCAGCTTATATCGCCGCAAACAGTGCATAGTAAAGAATATACCTCAGGAAGAAGCCATCGAACGGCTTGTGGCCCTGATTAAGGAAAACGGAGATTGGAAAGACCCGCAGAAGTGACTCTGGCCGCCGGACCGGGCGGTCTGATGATGGTGCACAGGCACTGCGACGGCGCAAGCGAATATTGCGGCGTCACGGCCAACGTAGGCTCACGTGATGAACACCGGCCCGAGGAGTTCGGACTGGCTCACTTCGTCGAGCACACCATATTCAAAGGTACCTCTCGCCGCTCCGACTCCTACGTGATCAACCGCATGGAGGAGGTAGGCGGAGAGCTTAACGCGTTCACCACCAAGGAAGAAACCACCGTCTACACCGCCATGCCGGCGGGAAACTACCGCAGAGCCACCGACCTGATCGGCGAACTGGTGACGGAGTCGGTGTTTCCGGCCCGAAAGATCGACCGCGAGCGCGAAGTAATAGCCGATGAAATCGACTCCTATCTCGACTCGCCGTCAGAAGCCGTGTTTGACCAGTTTGATGAAATGATGTTTGCCGGCAATCCCATGGCCCACAACATACTCGGCACCAAACAATCGGTGGCTGACATAAACCCGGAAATGTGTCGCAACTTCCTCTCCAACCATTTCACGGCCGACAACATGGTCTATTTCTACCTCGGACCGGAGCGGGCCGACAAAGTGTTTCGCACGGCGGAGCGCGCGCTGGCCGGAGTGCCGCACGCCGGAGTGCGCCGCCCGAGGGTCACTCCGTCAATGTGTGAGCCGCAGGTGGTGCGCCACGGCGCCGATACCCACCAGACCCACACCGTGATGGGCACGATGATCGGCGGATTGCACGCCGCCGACCGATTTGCCACAGCACTGGCCGTCAACATCATCGGTGGTCCTGGAATGAACTCATGGCTCAACGTGAGCCTGCGCGAACGGCGCGGCCTGGTCTACACGGTCGATGCCTCAACGGCGCTATATGATGATTGCGGACTCATGACCATCTACTTCGGCTGCGACCACGATGACCTGAAGCTCTGCTCCGACCTATGCCGCCGAGAACTTGAACGGCTCGCCGCCGACCCGCTGCCGGAAGCCGCCATGAAGCGCTACGTGCGCCAGTTTATCGGGCAAGTCACCCTTGGGTCCGACAACAAGGAGCAGCTGGCCCTGTCGACAGGACGCTCTACACTGCACGGCCTGTCGGCACCGTCACCGGAATCCACCGCCGCACATATCCACTCGGTAACACCCGAAGCACTCCGCGCCGCAGCCGAGCGCCTGGCCTCAGCCCCGTTGCGACAGCTCACACTGCTCTAAAAATCGTCGGTACCGCCCGCCACAGTCGCCATGAAATAGCGTGCGCGCTCCCACGGCACATAGATGTCATTACAGCCCGGTATCAGCGGCACCGGGCGCTCATTGAGATCAGTGCGCAGATAGTACCGTCCGCTATGAGAGCGGAAAAGTATCTGCCTCACATTAGCCGCCATCGGCACCACATTCCAGCTCTGCCAGTGAAGTGCCACAGTGTCGAAATAATGAGTCAGGTAATAGCAGCCCGGCAGACGCAGCAGCGACACCAGCGGCATCACCGTTTCGGCATGGGCGAAGCGCAGATACACCGTCGCCGAATCAGTCCCTTCGATAAAATCATCAGTCGTCTCGATCATATCCCAGACCAGATCCGACGCGATCTCGGCAGGTACGGTCGATATGGTCGTAGCCGTGCGCACCAGATACTGCTGCAGGTTGCTCACCTGCCACAGGCGATTGAACTCCTCAAGCGAGAAAAACTCCGACCAGTCATCGTCAAGCCCCATTGCTGCAAGGCCTGAGACCACGAAATAGGCATCAGACGCTATCCTCTCTGCCTTGTCGGGATCAACATCCTGACCAACCATTGAATAGGCCACTTCAATCGGTATCTCGGCATGGGTAAAGTCGGAAAGCACGGTGGAATACGGCTTCTCGCGGGCAAATTCCAGATATGCCGAATCAGTTTCAAACGGCCGCAACAACGATGAATACTCGCGTCCCGAATCAGCAGAGATCTTGGCCATGCCGTCTGTCAATTCATTGATACGGCCTACGAATTCGTCCATACTGGCCACACAGCGGGGCACGTATGACGATATAGCATCGACCTGCTGGCCGACAAACAACTGCGGAAATTCCTCAAACATACGCTCGGCCAGTCCGCGTTGCTCTGCCCTGCCGAGCGAGTCGAGCATACCCCAGCGTCCGTCAGTGGCAGTCACCGCACGGTCTATGAGACGCGACATGGCCTCGCCGCGCCGGGTCAATGCACCGCGCCCATGCGCTTCTTCCAACTGATCGGCAAGCGACCTGAAGCGTGAATCTGACGAGGGGAAACGTGCCCCATGACGCCCCAGATGGTTGATCATCACCGGCACAAGAGAGTCAGGATACTGATATTGTGAATCAGGCACTTCATAGGGCATCTTGCTGCCGCAGCAGCGGGCGGCAGAAAAAAGTGTCTGGCCCGGCGGCACCGCCGCCGTGGCCGATGCCGCGCTGAGCAAAGCGGCGGATATCATGGCAATAAGTTTCATGGAAATGTAACAATTCGGATGCCACGTTGGTTTGTGCGGTAGAGCGCATCACGGCGTTTCGCCGACTCAACCCATGCGGGCGCCTTCCAGCCATGAGCCGGATCAGGCAGCAGCCGTGGCGGTATGGAATCGAGAGTCACGCTATACGTAGCCTCGGCCACAGGCGGATAGCCTGGGCGCACGGTCATGACACCGCCCTGCTCTATCACCACCGATGCGGAGGTGGAATATCTGGGTATATATTGTCCGCGGTCCTCATAGCTGCGCCGTCCGTCATGTGGATAAAACGAGCAGCTCACGGTATCGGTGAGCAACGCCGGAGTCACATCTGATCGGTCGGCAAGCAACGCTGTAGCCGCCGCGTAGCGCTCACGACCGAGTCCAGCGCCACAGGAGCCTGAACAGGAAAAGTTTGTACGTATGACCAATGAATCATCTGCCACGTCATACTTTCGGTAACCGTGATCTCCGGTCTCATACCATGCCGCGTTGCCCGCCAGATCCATCACTCCGAAATTGGCCTGCACACCCATCGGTCGCGGCAGCGAGTCAAGCAGAGCCTCAAAGTCAGCCAGCGACGCACAGCGTCCGAGCGCCTCGGCCATCACCAACCCCTCGCGGTCAGCCACAGTAGCAGTGTCGGGAGCCAGATTATAACTCTGGGTATTGACCACGGCAAACCCAGCCGAGTTCACCCCGGCCCACGCCTCGCGCAGCAGCGAATCACCGGCATTGAATAGCGCCACGAAATCATAGCGGCTACCATGGCCGCGCGCCACGAAGTTCTGCGTGTGCGACGTGTCACGGTGCTTCCAGAGCAGCACACGCCCTGACGCGCTGCGCCGCGCGCCCACAATCGCCGAGGTACACGCTCCGGCATCAACGACAGCACCAACCAGCGCCGCAATCATCATAACCAGATATTTCATACCCCCAAATTTACGACATTTCCGGAAAATAATCACTATCTTTGCAGACAGCGTTATTTAACTGATAGGAATATGACACAGATTAACGACACGTCGCGAAGACTGGCTTCGCTTGACATACTGAGAGGATTCGACCTGTTTCTACTCGTGTTTTTGCAACCTGTGGTGGTTGCGATAGGGCGTGTCGCTGACTGCGGGTGGCTCAACGCCGTGCTCTATCAGCTCGACCACGAAGTGTGGGAGGGACTGCGCGCGTGGGACATGGTGATGCCCCTATTCCTCTTCATGGTAGGCACCTCCATGCCTTTCTCATTCGCCAAATACTCCGGCATGCCGGGACACGGTCCGGTCTACCGCAGGATAGCCCGACGGGTAGTGCTTCTCTTCTTGTTCGGCATGATCGTGCAAGGCAATCTGCTCGGCTTCGACCCACACCATATATATATTTATACCAATACACTCCAGGCCATAGCAATCGGCTATCTCATCGCCGCCATGATCATGCTTCATTGCGGAGTCAGGGCGCAGATAGCATGGACTGCCGCCCTGCTGCTCATCTATTGGATCCCGATGAAGTTCTGCGGCGACTACACGCTGGAAGGCAACTGGGCCTATGCCGTCGACAAGGCCGTGATAGGTCGGTTTCGTGGTGACGTGACCTACACTTGGGTGTGGAGCAGCCTCACCTTCGGTGCCACGGTGATGCTCGGCTCCTTTGCGGGCCAGATCATGAAGCAGGCTGGAAGCCGCTGCACTCGCGCCGCCGTGCTGATGACCGCTATCGGTGCCGCACTGATCGCTGCCGGACTGCTATGGAGCATCGAGATGCCAATCATCAAACGTCTCTGGACTTCAAGCATGACACTGCTGACCGGTGGCATCTGCTTCTGGCTCATGGCACTCAGCTATTACCTTATCGACTGCCGCGGGCTGTCACGCGGACTCGGCTGGCTGAAAATCTACGGCATGAACCCGATCACGGCCTATGTGCTCGGCGAGGTTATAAACTTCCGCAGCATCGTCAGCTCAGTGAGTTACGGACTGGCCCCATACCTCGGACCTTATTACGGGGCATGGCTCACATTCGGCAATTTCCTAATCCTCTTCCTGATCCTACGCGCCATGTACCGCAACCGCATTTTCCTCAAGCTATAAGCAAGATAAACATTTGACTATCAACGAGAGGATACACTTCCGGTGTATCCTCTTTTTTATCGTTGATTTCTTTTAAGGAAATTTTTCTTTAATTTTTTGCAACGTGTCAAAATTTTAGCGTAACTTTGTAGCCGATAAACAAGAGCAAATTCATAACAACCCTCTATAATTCAAGTTAACGCTATGAGTAATATTGATTTAACTCAGTACGGTATCACCGGCACTCCCAAGATCATTCACAACCCCTCTTGGGATCAGCTCTTCATCGACGAAACCAACCCCGAACTCACCGGCTACGAAAAAGGTCAGAAGACCGAACTCGGCGCTGTGAACGTGATGACCGGTATCTATACCGGCCGTTCGCCCAAAGATAAGTTCTTTGTGATGGACGACGTGAGCCGCGACACCATCTGGTGGACCTCCGACGAATATAAGAACGACAACAAGCCCATCACCCCCGCTACCTGGGATGCCCTCAAGGCTATCGCCGACAAGGAACTCAGCGACAAGA
>CAZKRV010000102.1:0-7111 GCA_964555345.1 uncultured Bacteroides sp. | reverse complement strand
TCGTATGCCACCATGTTACCTTCTGCGTCAGTACCCATGTATTTGCCGTCGTCCAGCTTGAGCTGGAGTTTGCCGTTGTCGGCAAAGTCGATGACGAAGAGCGGCTGAGCAGCATAAGAGTACCAAGGGCTGAACTTTGTGACGCCATCTTCCTCAGCTTTGCGGAGATAGTAGGCGACATTGTTGCGCATGCCGTAGTAGCCCTTTTCTTTAGTGTTCTTGTAGAAGTGCCATGAGGAGGCCTGGCAAGCCTTGTTGTAGGTTACGAACTTCAGGACGGAGAGGTCTTCAAACTCAGTGAAGTTGATGGTGCCGAAGAGGGTGTTGCCGTTGACGGGGTTAGTGGTAAGTGCGTCAGTGGTCATTGTGACGAAGAGGGTTGGGAGGTTTTCGTCAAATTCCTCCTTGGCCACTTTGAGGGTTGATGCCACGAGGTCATCAATGCCCTTCACGGCTGCGTCGCCGCTGGCGTAGTTACCAAACTTAAGATTGTTAAGGTCAGCGATGCCTTGAGCAAATGCTTCGGTTACGAACGGAGAAGCGGCAGCCCAAGAGTTCATCTTTGCGATGGCAGCTTCCTGGGCAGACTTGAAGTCTGCCTCAGT
Organism: uncultured Bacteroides sp.; assembly: GCA_964555345.1. Lineage (GTDB taxonomy): Bacteria > Bacteroidota > Bacteroidia > Bacteroidales > Muribaculaceae > UBA3263. The sequence goes on along the minus strand of CAZKRV010000102.1, from coordinate 6,506 downwards.
TTTTGCAGCCATACCGGTCAGTGACGATGCAAATAGCAGGGTCAGAGCGAAATAGGACTTTTTCATAATATATATATGGATCTGTTGATTGATTTTGCCCGTAAAGGTAAGCATAATTACCCCCCCCCACAAGCATTTAACTATTTTTAACTCGGGGCCCAGCGAGAATGTGAGGCTAATGGGACGGCACGGGAGTCGGCGCACCAGTGGTGGTAGTGGGGTCTGGGTGTACCTTCGGCGCGCCGGAGGTGCAACATTTTTTGGGGATCGGTAAAAAAGATGTAACTTTGCGGGAGTTGAACAATTAATATAAATAGAACGATTTTTTATGAATACTATTGTGAACGGCAGGATCGATTCGCTGCGCAGCGCCATGCGCGAGGCATCAGTTTCTGCTACTATCATTCCACACACGGATCCTCACCAGAGTGAGTATCTGGCAGAACATTGGCAAGTGCGCCAGTGGCTTAGCGGCTTTACCGGCTCGGCCGGCACTCTGGTCGTGACCACAGACAGGGCCCTGCTCTGGACAGACTCCCGCTACTTCCTTCAGGGCGCAGAGCAACTTGACGGGACCGGCATAGAGCTGATGAAGGAGGGTTTGCCCGACACTCCGACAATCGAGGACTGGATCTGCAATGAACTGCCGGCGGGATCGGCCGTGGGAGTGGACGGGATGGTGTTTTCGCTTGTGGCCGTTGAGCGAATGCGTGCCCGCTTCGATGCGGCAGGACTGACGCTCGACACGGCATTTGCCCCGATAGACCGCTTGTGGGCCGGACGTCCGGCGCTGCCTTCGGATCCGGTGTTTGTGCATGACGTGAAGTATGCCGGCGAAAGCGCCTCTGAGAAGATCAGCCGCATAGTCAGCGCAGTGGCTGCCCGCGGAGCCAACAGCATATTCATCTCAGCTCTGGACGAGATAGCTTGGCTGCTGAACATACGCTCGACGGACGTGTCATGTAACCCGGTGGCTACGTCATTCCTCTATCTGAGCGATGAAACCAGAGTGCTCTTCATCGACGAATCAAAGGTGGATGATGCAGTGCGTAATTATCTGGGCGAATGTGGCGTGGACGTGGCTCCATATGGCAATGTAGCCCGATTCCTGGCGCTGCTGCCCGCCTCGGCCCGCGTCTATATAGAGCCGGCCCGCACATGCTACACACTGGCCACAGTGATAGGCCCGAAGGGGGTGGAAGGACCCTCGCCCGTGGCACTGCCCAAGGCAGTGAAGAATTCAGTGCAGGTGGCCGGAGTGCGTGAAGCGATGGCCCGCGACGGAGTGGCCCTGGTCAAGCTCTTCATGGAGATAGAGCGCCGGCTCCGCGACGGAGAGACCTTGACCGAACTGGACGTGGAAGCCTTAGGTACCAAGTATCGTTCGGAAAGCCCGATGTATGTTGACGATTCATTCGGCATGATAGCCGGTTATGGCCCTCATGGTGCCATAGTGCACTACTCGGCCACGGCAGAATCGTCGGCCACGATACGCCCCGAAGGATTGCTGCTGGTGGACAGCGGCGCCCAGTATCTGGACGGCACGACCGACATAACCCGCACGGTGAGCGTGGGCACTCCGACGGCTCAGGAGCGCACCGACTTTACACTGGTGATGAAGGGGCACATCGCCCTGGCCACAGTGCGCTTCCCCGAAGGGACCCGCGGCGATCAGCTCGATGCCCTGGCTCGCCAGTATCTGTGGGCCCGCGGCCTGACCTATCTGCATGGCACAGGTCATGGAGTAGGCCACTTCCTCAACGTGCACGAAGGTCCTCAGAGCATACGTCTGAACCACGTGGACATAGCGCTGGTGCCCGGCATGATCACCTCCAACGAACCGGGACTGTATCGGGCTGGGATACACGGCATACGCTGTGAGAACCTGGTGCTGACAGTGCCCTCGGAAGTGAGCAACGAGGAGTTCGGCAAGTTCTATGAATTCGAGACCCTGACAATGTTCCCCTTCGATCTGAAGCTCTTCGACACCACCTTGATGACGGACAGCGAAATCGACTGGATCAACCGATATCACGAGCAGGTGCGCAACACCCTGATGCCACTGCTCACCACCGACGCCCAGCGCCAGTGGCTCACCGAAAAAACCGCAAAATTATGCCGCTGATAATACCCGTGCGCGGATTTAACCCGCAGATAGGCCGCGACTGCTTCCTGGCAGAAAACTGCACGATAATCGGCGACGTGACCATGGGCGACGAGTGCTCGGTGTGGTTCAACACGGTGCTGCGCGGCGACGTGAACACCATCACCATAGGCAACAGGGTGAACATACAGGACGGATCAGTGCTGCACACCCTCTATCAGAAATCGACCATAGAGATCGGCGATGACGTGAGCATAGGTCACAACGTGACGATACATGGCGCCAAGATCCATGACTATGCCCTGATTGGCATGGGCGCAGTGGTGATGGACGATGCCGTGGTGGGCGAGGGCGCGATAGTGGCGGCCGGATCGGTGGTGCTGTCGCGTACGGTGATAGGCCCCAATGAACTATGGGGCGGCGCACCGGCCAAGTTCATCAAGATGGTGGAGCCGGAGAAGTCGCGCGAGATGAACCGGAAGATCGCACATAATTATCTAATGTATTCGAAATGGTACACAGAGGGAGAAAATTGATCGGAGTGATGATCCTGGTGGCTGCCGCCATAGCGGGCTGCTGGATATATGTTCAAGTAAAGACCGATAAGGGTGCCGGAGAAGAGGCGCGCGCAGCAGAGTTCGTGACGGTGGGAGAGGATGGCAACTTCTACCGAGGGGACTCGATATATCGCTTTGAAGGGGCCAACTTCTGGGCCGCACCGATCCTGGCTTCGGAAGGAACCGGTGGCGACCGCGCCCGACTGACCCGCGAACTCGACCGACTGCAGGAGAGGGGCATAAGCAATCTGCGCATACTGGCCGGCGGCCAGAGCCGCAGCCGCAAGGAGTGCCTGCTCGAACCGCAGTTGCTGCTGGCTCCGGGTGAGTATAACGACACACTGCTGGCCGGGCTCGACTATCTGATGGCCGAGCTGGAACGCCGCGGCATGACCGCGGTGGTCTATCTCAATAACTCATGGGAGTGGAGCGGCGGCTACGGCTCATTCATAGAATGGGCCGGTGGCGGTGACAACGTGCTCCCCACGATAGACGGCTATAACGAGTATTGTGACTATGCGGCGCAGTTCCTGGCCAATGATTCGGCCAAGGCCCTGTTTGCCGACTATGTGGCCGACATAGTGCCGCGCTATGCCGACTCGCCCGCGCTGATGGCGTGGCAGATATGCAACGAGCCGCGCCCGCACCGCAACACTACCGAATATAAACGCCTGATGGCCGACTGGATCCAGGCTACCGCCCGTCAGATCAAGGAACTGGACGGGAATCACCTGGTGTCGACCGGCAGCGAAGGAATGATAGGCTGCGGCATAGACATGGACCTCTGGCAAGAGATTCACGCCATGCCTGAAATAGATTATGCCACCATACACATCTGGCCCACCAACTGGGGCTGGGTGAAGCGTGAGGAGGCAACGGACAGCGTGGAGCGCGCCATAGTCATGACCGACGAATATATAGCCGATCATGCCTCCCTGGCCCGCGCCATGGGCAAGCCGCTGGTGCTGGAGGAGTTCGGCTATCCGCGCGACAACCAGAGCATAGACCCCGCGGCACCGGCTACGGCCAGACAGAAGTATTACGCCCATATAATCGACGGATTCCGCAACGACTCGCTGCTGGCCGGATATAACTTCTGGGCCTGGGGTGGCGAGGGAGTGCCGGGCGAGACATATACCGGCGATCCGGCCCACGAACCTCAGGGCCTCTTCTCGGTATTTGCCACCGATACGATCCGATAAAAGATCAAGTCCCCACCACAAAACATAGCAGCGGAGGCTACGCATCGCATAGACGACAGCGTAGCCTCCGCTTTTCATATAAAAAACATAACTATCTGCTGGGGGGGATCAGAAGCGTCCGGGGCCGCCGCCATGGCCGCCCGGAGGCGGGCCCATCGGGGGCATGCCTCCGCGTCCGGGGCCGAAGTTGTCGGCGCCAGGCAGATCGTCGCCTCCGCGTCCGTTTTTCTTCATGGTGTTGAACTTATAAGTAAACGTGAGCATGAAGTAGCGGGAGAGGGTATTGGCGCGGCTGTCGGTAATGGCCTGAGCGGTTTCGGAGCGGCTGATGCTCTTGTTTTGCTGCAGGAGGTCATAGCCCTTGAGAGCAACGGTGGCACTCTTGTCGCGCAGGAACATATAGGAGATGGAGGCATTCCACATCCAGCTTTCGGCATCGAAGCCGGCGGAGTAGCCGGTGGAGTTGCCATAGTTGAGGTCGGTGGCGAGTACGAGTCCGAAGGGGGCATAGTATGAGGCATTGAGAGTGCCGCCGTAGGTGTGGACTGTGCGGTCGGTGCCGTTCTGGATGGAGTTGGTGGTGGATTTCAGCGTGTAGCGCGGGCGAATTTCAAACTCCATGTTGTGGGGAGTGTATTTGAAACCGAATGACTCGCTGAAGCCGAGGGTGGTGCCGGTGTTTTTGCGGCCATCGGTGAAGCCGACCTGCTGCATGGCCTCGCCACGCAGGAAGTTGTTGACGGTGAAAGCCTTGTTGCGCAGCGGGCGGGAATACATCGTCATGACATTGGCATTCCAGTTGCCATTGACGTTTTCGTAGGAGGTGATGCGTCCGCCGGTCTCGAGATTGTAGGTCATCTTCGAGGCAATAGCATTCTGAGTCAGTGAAGCGCGGCCCATCACAATGATGCTCTGCTGCTTATCAGGGTCGTTGGTCTGGTAGCGGAGCATGAGATTGTGGGTGAACGAGGGGTCAAGGGCAGGGTTACCGATGACGATGTTCATGGGGTCGGAGGTGTCGGCCACCGGCTGCAACTGAGTGAGCGACGGCTGCGAGGAGCGACCGTTGTAGAAGATGTTGGCCGAGGTCTGCTTGCTGAATCGGTAGCGGAAGCGCACGAAAGGAGCGTAGTTCCAGACCCAACGGGTGGGAATGGTCTTGTCGGAGTTGGTGAGATTGACCGAGCGGCTCATCGAAGGATTGACACTCATGCCGGCGTTGAGGTTGTATTTAGCCGCAACCTTGCGGTAGCCGATGCGCAGTGACTGAGTGAAGTAGTCGTTGCGGAAGTGGTTGGTGTTGTCAGGGTCAAGCAGCAGATCGGCGGCGTTGACGCCTGTCATACGGTTGCTCATGTCCCAGTCACGCCAGATGTCATATTGCCACTGCTCGAATTCCTCAGTGTCTGGTATCGGCTTTAGCGACAGCGGCTGGTGGAGCACGTCTTTGTCGGCATTGTTCCATCGGTAGTTCATCGAGTAGCTGAACTCAAGGAAATTGCCGTTTTTCACGTTGCCAATCGGTTCGACCCAGGTGAGGCGTCCGTCGACGCTGTTGCTCCAGGAGTGAGTGTCGATCAGCTGATAGTCCTCATAGATCGAGTCGCGCTGCCAGAAGGCATTGCGGCTCCAGGCGGTTTCGTCCTCGCGGGTGTCGCTCAACGCATAGTTGGCGCTGACGGAGAATGTGCGTCCGCGGTGTGAGCTGAATTTGTGGCTATAGATTAATCGTCCGCTCAGATCATAGCCATGGCCCTTTGACGAAGTGATGTTGCGGCTTCGGCTGATAGGGTCGGTGCCGTTGAGGTTTTGGGAATAGGACGACGATGCGTCGTGGTTGAGGAAGTAGGAAAAATATGGGCGGAACTCCATGGTGTTGAACGAGTCAGGCTCCCAGAGCAGGCGCAGGTTGGTGCTGATGTTGTCGCTCTTGGTGAGAGAGGCCGACTCGCTGTCTTCGGTGGAATTGCTGACGCCGTGGAGCAGGTTGATGCGATGGCGCGACGAGGTGTAGTCCTTCTGGCTGTGGGCATAGAAAGCATTGCCGCCGAAGCGCAACTTCTCATTGTTGGCCAGCGTGAAGTCGAAACCGAGGCTCTCGGTGGTGGTGATGCCGCTATTGCCGGCACCACCGCGGAAACGGCCTCCGCCACGATTGCCGAAGCCGGGCGTGTTGCAGTTATTGAAATTGCCGGTGACGGTGAACTGGTTCTTGTCGTGCATGCCGATGAATATGAATCGGCCGAGCCAGCGGTCGTCTGTGCCGTAGCCGGCCTCAACGGTGCCGTTCCAGCCGCGCTTCATGCCCTTTTTCACGGTAAGGTTGATCACGGTCTCGTCCTCGCCGTCGTCAACGCCGGTGAGTCGGGCCAGGTCGCTCTTGCGGGTGATCACCTGGGCGTTTTCAACGATCTCCACCGGCAGGTTTTTGGTGGCCACGGTGGGGTCGTCGGCAAAGAATTCCTCGCCGTCGAGCAAGATCTTGGTCACCTTCTGGCCCTGGGCAGTGATGCCTCCGCTCTGGTCCACCTCCACACCGGGCAGGCGCTTGAGCAGGTCTTCGACCACGGCATTGGGCTGCGTCTTGTAGGCATTGGCCGCATACTGGATAGTGTCTTCCATCACCTTGATCGGAGTGGCTAT
>CAZKRV010000101.1:0-7154 GCA_964555345.1 uncultured Bacteroides sp. | reverse complement strand
TGCGCGTGTCGCCCTACAATGCCCAGGGCAAGCGCATGACCTCGTTTGCCTCGGTATTCGTCACGCCGCTCGTCGACGACACCATAGAGGTGAAGGTGGAGCCCGCGCTGCTGTCGTGGGACACCTTCCGCTCGGGCGGTGCCGGCGGTCAGAACGTCAACAAGGTGGAATCGGGCGTGCGCCTGCGCTACCAGTTCACCGACCCCTACACCGGCGAGAAAGAGGAGATCCTCATCGAGAATACCGAGACCCGCGACCAGCCCAAAAATAAAGAAAATGCCCTCCGCCAACTCCGTTCCATACTCTACGACAAGGAGCTGCGCCACCGCATGGAGGAACAGGCCAAGGTCGAAGCCTCAAAAATGAAAATCGAATGGGGCTCGCAGATACGCAGTTACGTGTTTGATGACCGACGCGTCAAAGACCATCGCACAGGCTACCAGACAGCAGATGTCGGCGGAGTGATGGACGGCGATATCGACGGTTTCATCAAGGCTTTCCTCATGGAATTTGCCGGCGCGGAAGAATAATAGGCCAATTTTTTTTGAAACAGCCGATAAATTACGTATCTTTGTGCGCTACAAACATACTTTAAGCAAATAGTTTAAGACACAGAATAAATCTAAAATGGCAACACTCGAAAAAATCCGCAGCAAATCCGTACTCCTCGTGAGCGTGATTTTCGTTGCACTTTTCCTGTTCATCATCACCATCGTCGACAACCCGCTGGGTCTGCTTCAGGACCAGACCACAGTAGCCAAGGTCAAAGGTGAAAAAATCGACTACGAGAAATATCAGCAGCGCGCTAACCAGATGCGCGAAAGCAACCCCGAAGCCGAAGGCCTCGACAATCAGGCACTCGAAGGCCTGATCCTCGAGTCACTCCTTTCTCAGGAGCTGGACAAGCTCGGCATCGTTGTCACCGACAACGAAGTGAGCGAAGCCATGGTAGGCGCCAACGCCCCCATGATGCTCACCTATCAGTTCCGTCAGCGCTACGGCATGGCTCCTGCCGAATTTTATCAGGCTATGACAAATCCCGAAGCCTACGGCATTCAGGACGACCAGGCTGAAATGATGCGCGCCGAATGGATCGAATTTGAAAACAACGTCGAACAGATGCTCCTCGGCCAGAAGCTCTACTCGCTGCTGACCGGCACCATTCAGGCCAACAAGATCGATGCACAGGCGCTGCAGAATGAAGGTGCCACCACCTACACCATCGCTGCCGCCACCAAAAACATCTACACCTCCACCGACACCCTCACCGCTGACGACGCAAAAAAATACTACGCAGCTCACCGCTCGGCCTACTCCATTGATGAGCCTTCGCGCTACGTGCGCTTCGTAAACCTCGACGTGCGCCCCTCTGCAGCCGACCAAAGCGCTGCTGTCAGCGCCGCTGCCCACGCAGTCCGCGAACTGAGCGAACAGCCCGGCATGGAAGGCCTGGCAGGCAACTCCACTTTCACCGTCAACGTAGCTTCTGCCGCTGCCGACCAGCTTGACGCTCTCGAGCAGACCGGTCTCAAGGCATTCCTCACCGGTGCTGCCATCGACTCCGTTGCCGTTATCTCCAACACTGCCTATGCTGCTAATGATCCCCAGATCGTAATCGCCAAACTGATGGGCCGCGAAAACCGCGTAAACGGTGCCACCATCAAGCAGATTGCAATTGATCCCACTTTCGCTCCCGACTCCGTAGTCGAGCAGCTCAACGCCGGACTCGAACCTTCAGCAGTCAAGGGCATCATGGGCGACGCACAGTCCGTACCCCTGAAGTTCACCCAGCTCCCCGCTGAGGTGGCCGATACTCTCCGTGCCATCAGCACCGGCCGCTACATCGCTCTCGGCGGCAACGGCTCCGCTGTAGCTGTGGCTGTAGAATCGTTTGACGAACCCGTCGATATCTACGACTACGCTACCGCCACCTATATGGTAGAGCCCTCCAAGACCACCATCGACAACCTGCGCGACCGCATGCGCGCCTTCCTCGAAGTAGCTTCCACCGCTGAAAACTTCAACGGCGAAAACGCAGCCGTCAATGGCCTCGTGATCCAGGACGCCCTCATCACTCCCTCCTCGCCCTCAATCGCAAACTTGACCGATAGCCGTGGTCTCGTGGCCTGGGCCATGGAAGCCAAGAAAGGCGACGTAAGCTCGATGAATCAGGACTCACGCAATTCACGCATCTCAGCTGTGGCAGTGGCCGACATCTACGGCAGCGACTATATCCCCCTGAGCTTCCCTCAGGTCAGCTCTGCAGTCGAACTCCTCGCCCTCAATGAGAAGCGCGCCAACAACATGATTGAGGAATACACCGGCAAGGGCACCACCCTGGCTGAATATGCCGAAGCCATGGGCGTGACCACCGACACCATCTCCAACGTCAACTTCTCCGGTCAGGCATCATCACGCTACGGCCACCTCGCCGCCATGCGTGCTCACAAGCCCGGTGACCTCGTAGGCCCCCTGCGCTGGAACACCTCGGTGACCGTTTATGAGATCCTCGATGCCCGCGAAAGCGATATGCCTTACGATGAAGCTGCCAATAAGAGCACTTTCAATAACCGCATGCAGGCCCTCGTGCTCAACGACATGCGCACCCTCCTGCTCGGCAACGGCAAGATCGACAACCGCATCCTCCGCTTCACCCGCCAGTAAGATCATTCTATAGGTCTATAAATTCAAAGTGTGGGGTTTGAAATCGTTCGTTTCAGACCCCACACTTTCACTTCGTAAATAAAAACGCTACAACACATAACCAACCTACCATCATGTCGCTTCAATGTGGAATAGTAGGACTGCCCAATGTGGGCAAGTCAACCCTCTTCAACTGCCTGTCAAACGCCAAGGCCCAGTCGGCTAACTTCCCCTTCTGCACGATTGAACCCAACGTGGGCGTGATCACCGTGCCCGACGACCGCCTCACCCGCCTTGTGGAGCTGTGCAATCCCCGCTCCGTGGTGCCCGCCACAGTCGAGATAGTCGATATAGCCGGACTCGTCAAAGGTGCATCGAAAGGCGAAGGCCTCGGCAACAAATTCCTGGCCAACATCCGCGAGACCGATGCCATACTCCACGTGCTCCGCTGCTTCGACAATGACAACATCACACACGTCGACGGATCGGTCGATCCTGTGCGCGACAAGGAGATAATCGATCTTGAACTCCAGATAAAGGACCTTGAGACAGTCGATGCCCGTTTGGCCAAGACACAGAAGCAGGCAGCTACGGGCGACAAGACCGCACGCATGCAGGCCGACGTACTCGTCCGCATCAAGGAAGCACTCGAAGCCGGCAAGCCCGCACGCTCCGTGAAGTTCGACACCCCCGACGAACAGAAGTTTGCCCGCGAACTCTTCCTGCTCACTTCCAAGCCGGTGCTCTACGTCTGCAACGTCGACGACGCCTCCGCCGCCACGGGCAACTCCTACGTCGAGTCCGTGCGCAAGGCCATCGAGGGTGAAGATGCTCAGATACTCGTTGTGGCAGCGCAGACCGAGAGCGAAATCGCCGAACTTGACACCTGGGAAGAACGTCGCGAATTTCTGGCCGAAATAGGGCTCGAGGAATCCGGTGTAGCACGACTGATCCGTGCCGCCTCCTCGCTGCTTGACCTCCAGACATCCTTCGCCGCCGGACCCGACGAAGTCCGCGCCTGGACATTTATCCGCGGCAGCAAGGCCCCGAAGTGTGCCGGCATAATCCATACTGACTTCGAAAAAGGATTTATTCGTGCCGAAGTCATAAAATATGACGACTACGTGACACTCGGCTCCGAAGCTGCCGTGAAAGAAGCTGGCAAGATGGGAGTCGAAGGCAAGGAATACGTGGTTCAGGACGGCGACATAATGCACTTCCGCTTCAACGTATGATCAGGATAGCCGCATCACTGCTCACGGCGCTTCTCTGGGTTTCGGCCTCGGGAGCGCCGTGCGTCCGTTTTCACCGGACTGAATCCGACACCCTGCGCATCAACTCACTTCTGGCCGAAGCCTCTGCCGTCAGTCAGCCTGGACAGCGCATCGTCACTCTTGCTTCGTCATTTCTCGGCACACCCTATGCCGGCGGCACCCTTGAAGGTCCGGAAGAATGCCTTGCCGTCAACCTTGACAGTCTTGACTGCACCACTTTTGTGGAGACAGTGCTTGCCATCGGGGCGGCAGCCCGTGACCACCGCATGTCATGGCGTGACTTTCTCGGATCATTAGAAAACATACGCTACCGGTCCGGCACACTCACCGACTATTCTTCACGCCTACATTATATATCGGACTGGGCACTCGATAATACACATCGTGGCAATTTCAGCGAAATTACCGACAAAATGCCACGCACAGCCGAAACCACCAGATCGCTTGATTTCATGACCACACACGCCTCAGCTTATCCGGCACTGGCCGATCCCGATATGCTCGCGCGCATAAAAAAAATAGAACGTAACTTCCGCAACTACCGGTTTTGCTACGTGCGATCAGCCGACGTCAGTCGCCCCGACATACAGAGTGCGCTGCGGCCGGGCGACGTGGTGGCTATGGTAACACGCGTTAAAGGACTGGACGTGACTCACATGGGCATAATTGACAAAGATCCTGACGGCACTGTGCGGCTGATCCACGCCTCAAGTGCAGCCGGTGAAGTGGTCCGTGACCCGCTGCCACTCGCCGATTACCTTAAACGCCATCAATCTACAATAGGGATCCGCATATTCCGCTTTTAACATAAATATCTATAAAAAAACCTGCCGCACAATCACTGTGAAGCAGGTCGCTAACCTTAATCTTAATTTAATACTATGAAAAACACATTGCAAAAGTATAAACATTATTTGAATTTCCAAAACTTTTGAAACAAATTTTTAAAAAATTTCAGCAAAAATTTAACAACCGCATACTCGGCACCTCATTTTGATATGTTATAAAACATAAAATCGCAATTTGACACGGAAAATCGCCGGAAAGTATGCAAAAAAATGAGTATATTTGCACCACGATCAAACACAATAATAGAATACCATGTATAGCTTTGACAACCGTATAGTAGCCACCCTCGACGCCGGTGGCACCAATCTGGTGTTTGGTGCCATGCGCGCTTGCGACTATGTAGGTGAAACAATCACCCTACCCTCCAATTCCCATGACCTTGACCTTTGCCTCGCCACCATAGTCGAAGGTTTCACACGACTCATCGACTCGCTTGATGAAAAACCCGTAGCAATCAGCTTCGCTTTCCCCGGACCGGCCGACTATCCGGCAGGCATTATCGGCGGATACCTTCCCAACTTCCCCAGCTTCCGCGACGGAGTGGCTCTCGGACCCTATCTGCAACAGAAATTCAACCTTCCGGTCTATATCAACAATGATGGCGACCTCTTCGCTTTCGGTGAAGCCACCGGCGGCATGCTCCCCGCACTCAACAAACGCATTGCCGACCTCGGAGGCCATAAGCACTACTCAAACCTGATCGGCTTCACTTTCGGTACCGGACTCGGCATAGGCGAAGTAATCAACGGAAAACTCAACACCGGCAATAATTCATGCGTCGAGGCCTTCTGCCTGCGCAATGCTCACGATCCATCGATCATTGCCGAAGATGGCGCCGCTATCCGCGCGATTGTCCGCGAATATGGCCGTCTGACCAAGCAACCTGACCACGGACTGACTCCCTATGACATCTTCCTCATTGCCGAAGGCAAGAAAGAAGGGTGCGCCGAATCGGCAAAACTTGCATTTGAAGCATTCGGAGAAGTGGCCGGTGACGTATTTGCCACAGCCGTAACCCTGCTCGATGCCGTGATAGTGGTAGGCGGTGGACTCACCGGTGCAATGAAATATATCAAGCCCGCCCTGCTGCGCACCATGCGCGAACAGATCCGCACGATCAATGGTGAGAATCTGCCCCGCGTACAGATGCGTGTGTTTGACCTCGACGATGAAGGTGAATTCTCCACCTTCGTGGTCGGCGACTCCCGCACCATCAAGGTCTATGGCACGGACAATACCGTGGTCTATGATCCAATGAAGCGCACCGGCGTGGCTGTCTCTAAGATAGGAGCCTCGAAAGCTATCTCCATTGGTGCCTACACCTATGCTTTGTCACGCATAGATGAGGAAAAAATGGCCAATTGAGCCGCATCAGCAATTCAGCATTTTTAACTCATTATTGATAAGATGCTGTAATTTTAGGAATAATTAACTATTTGGACTAAATGTGAACAAACTTTAGCATTTCGCAAGTTCACATTTAGTCCAAATTATTGTGTAATCCGTCAACCTTTTACTACCTTTGCTGCGGATTTTGGCCCTCATGGGTCCATGTCATATCCAACCAACACAGAAAATATCAAAAAACGCAACTATTTATTATGAGCAAATCAACCGTTAAACCCGCCGAAGGCAAACTCGGCGTGCTCGTGGTAGGCCTCGGTGCCGTGACCACTACTTTCATGACTGGCGTACTCATGGCCCGCAAAGGTCTGGCCAAGCCCGTCGGCTCCATGACTCAGTCTGACAAAATCCGTGCCGGCACACGCAACGACAAGAAATATCTGATGTATAAGGACGTTGTATCCATGGCTTCACTTGACGACATCGTGTTCGGTGCATGGGACGTATATCCCGCCAACGCCTACGAGTCAGCCATCAACGCCGAAGTACTCAAAGAAAAAGACATCAATCCTGTCAAGGACGAGCTTGAAGCCATCAAGCCGATGACCGCCGCTTTCGACAAGAACTATGCAAAGCGCCTCGACGGCGACAACGTGAAAGTGGTCAAGAACCGCTGGGACATGGTCGAACAACTCCGTCAGGATATCCGCGACTTCAAAGCCCGCACCGGCGTTGACCGCTGCGTAGTGCTCTGGGCCGCATCGACCGAAGTCTACGTACCTGTTAACGAAAAGGTACACTACAAGCTCGAAGACCTCGAAGCTGCCATGAAGGCCGATGACAAGGAAAACATCGCTCCCTCCATGTGCTACGCCTATGCCGCTCTGGCCGAAGGTTGCCCCTTCATCATGGGTGCACCCAACACCACCGTCGACATTCCCGCAATGTGGGAACTCTCCGAAAAGACCGGCATGCCCATCGCCGGCAAGGACTTCAAGACCGGCCAGACCCTCGTTAAGTCGGGCTTCGCTCCCATCATCGGCA
>CAZKRV010000100.1:0-7263 GCA_964555345.1 uncultured Bacteroides sp. | reverse complement strand
GATGTCTGACTTGGATTTGGGCTTCATGCCGAGCACCACGTCACCATACATCTGCACAAAGCGACGGTAGCTGTCCCAGGCAAAGCGGGGGTTGCCGCTCTTCTTAGCCAAAGAGTCAACTGTGGCATCGTTCATACCGAGGTTGAGCACGGTGTCCATCATGCCGGGCATCGATGCGCGGGCGCCGGAGCGCACAGACACGAGCAGCGGATTCTCGGGATCATTGAACTTTTTGCCGGTGAGGGTTTCCACGTGGGCCATTGCAGCTTCCACCTCTTTCTTGATTCGGCTCACTACTTCGTCGCGGCCATACTGGGTGTATTCGGTGCAGACTTCAGTGGTGATAGTGAAACCGGGAGGCACGGGCATGCCGAGCAGATTCATCTCGGCCAGATTTGCACCTTTACCACCAAGCAGGTTTCTGTCGGAGGCTTTTCCTTCGGCCTTTCCATCGCCGAATGTATAGACTCTTTTCATAAATCTTGGTTAAATTATTGGTTATAGAGAATTTACGTTATTAGCAAGCTATGGTCGCAATGGGGTTGCGGCTTTATGATTCTGCAAATTTACTGATTTTTCTCGGAGCTATCAAGCAAATTGCCAAAAATCCTTGCCTGAAATTGCGGTTTCCGCATTTAATTGACGTTCTCAGCACGTAATTTCGCAGTTTTTGCTTATCTTTGCCCTTGATATGAAGAAGATAGTAAAGAAAGTGGCCTTGGCGCTTATTGCTGCCGGCTGCGGCATGGGCACAGCTCATGCTATAGACATAAAAGTGATGACCTACAATGTGCGCAACGGTGTCGGGCTCGACAACCGTCGCGACCACTCACGCACCGCCCGCGTGATTGATGCTGTCAGGCCCGACGTGGTGGCGGTGCAGGAAGTCGATAGCGTCACCGGACGCAGCGGCGGACTCTACGTGCTCGGCGAAATTGCGGCGCAAACGGCCATGTATCCGATCTTCGCACCTGCCATCGAGCATGACGGCGGACTCTACGGCATAGGGCTGCTCTGCCGTGAGCGTCCCGACTCGGTGACCCGTGTGGTGCTCCCCGGCCGCGAAGAGGCCCGCGCACTGCTCATTGCCGACTATCCCGACTACTCCGTGGCATGCACCCACCTCTCGCTCACCGAGGCCGATGCCCTTGCTTCCGTGCCGCTGATCTGCCGCGAGGCCGAGGCCCGCGCTCCCCGGCCCATGATCCTGATGGGCGACCTCAACTCCCTCCCCTCCTCCGCAGTCATCGATTCGCTGCGCAGCCGCTTCACCATCTTCAGCGCATCTGACACCCCTACCTACCCTGCTGATAGCCCCGAAGAGTGTATAGACTATATTATGGTGGCCAACTGCCCTGATGCATACGCCTCCTCACTCGCCGTTGTCAATGAGCCTGCGGCTTCCGATCACCGGCCAATCCGGGCCACACTGACCCTCCCCACCGCCGCCGACCGCCTCATGTGGCACTCGCCCTACCTCCAGAACGTAGGGCCCGATGGTGCCACGGTGATGTTCCAGACCACCCGTCCATGCACCACCACCGTAGAGTTCGGCACCGACACCACCTCACTGCGCCGCAGCCGCCAGCTCATTGCCGGTCAGGAGGTGGTCCACGATCTCGAGCACAAGGTGCGGCTCGATAGCCTCACCCCCGGCGCAACATACTATTATCGTGTGCGCGCCCGTGAGATCCTGGCCAACCATGCATACTCCAAGAAGTTCGGACGCGAGAACGTGACTCCGTTCTATCAGTTCACCGCACCTGCTGCCGATGCAACCGACTTCACCGTCCTGGTGCTCAATGACCTGCACAACCATCGTCCCGTCATAGCCGACATGGCGGCTCTCGCAGCCTCCATTCCCCATGATCTGATTGTATTCAATGGCGACTGCCTCTCCGAACCGCCGTCACGCACGGCTGCCGTCAACGAACTTCATCATCTGGCCAATGCCTTTAATCTTGCCGAAAACCCCTCGCTCTTCATTCGCGGCAACCATGAGATACGCAATGCCTACTCCTCCGGCATGCCATCGCTCTTCGACCGTCCCGGGGGTAAAACCTATGGAGCATTCACACTCGGCGACATACGCTTCGTGACCCTCGACTGCGGTGAAGACAAGCCTGACGACACATGGGTCTACTACGGGCTCAATGACTTCACGGCACTGCGCGGCGAGCAGCTCGACTTCCTCCGCTCCGAACTTCGTTCCAAGCCATACCGGAAGGCCGCCCGACGTGTGCTCATTCACCATATCCCGGTGTGGGGCAATACTGACGAATACCGTCCTTGCACCGCACTCTGGAGCGACGAGCTGACACGCCACGGACGCTTCGACGTCAATATCGTCGGCCACACCCATGAATACCGCCATCTGCCAAAAGGCACCGAAGGCAATCCCTGGCCGGTGATCGTGGGCGGCGGGCCGCAGCCCGACTCTGCAACCATGATCGTGATCGAGAAGCGGGGCAAGTCACTGACTGTACGCGTACTTGACCACAAAGGCAACGAAATCGACTCCTTTGAATTATGAGCAAATTCAAGACGCGCAAGAAATACCGCCTGACATTCATCAACGAAAACACCTTCAACGCCGTATGGACCGTCCGCCTGTCGCGCGCCAAGGTGTGGGCGCTTTCGCCGCTCACCGTAGCTGCCATAGCGGCACTGATACTCTGGCTCGCCACAGCCACCCCCATGTCGGCCCTTCTGCCAGGCTACCTTAAGCCGAGGCAGCGCGCCGAGCATATCAACAACACCCTGCGTGTGGACTCGCTCGCCGAGGTACTCGCCGTCAATTCGGCCTATCTGCAAAACATTGCCGAAATCCTTGGCGGCACGCTCGACTCCGACTCACTGACCACCGAGGCCGAGGCTCCGGAGGTGACCGATACCCTCATGGCCACCTCCGACACCGAGCGCGCATTTGTCGAAAAATGGAACGCTCGCGAGCGCTACACCCTGTCGGTACTCACACCGCTGGCCGCCGATGCCATGGCCATACACCCGCCAGTAGCAGGTGCCCGCACCGACACCCTGCTCACCACCGGAGCCACCCGCACCCTGCGCGTGATCCCGCCCCGTGGCAGCGCCGTCACCGCCATGGCCGCCGGCACCGTCATCGCCATCACATTCAACTCCGGATCAGGCGACTACACCGTGACCATGCAGCACTCCGGCAATCTCACATCAGTCATCTCCGGCATCACCTCCACACTTGCCGAACAGGGCCGCAGACTTCGTAGCGGCGAAGCCCTCGGCCGCACCGATGGTTCTCCGCTCGGCATCACTCTCTGGCTCGACGGCACCAGCCTCGACCCCCGCCAGATGCTTAAATAGCACTTTTCTGGCGAAATATTTGTAGGGGGGGATTTTTTGCGTACATTTGCTGCCGAATACTAACGTCAACACCCATTTGCTATGAGAAAGTGGTTCCCGGTTATCATTTTGGCAGCGACAGCCTCAACTTCGGTTTCGGCAGCAGACATCGACTCACTCGCCTCCCGTCTGGACTATCAACTGTGGAGCTATCCGCAGGAAAAAGTGCATCTGATCACCGACCGGGGAGCATACATGTCGGGCGACACAGTCAGGTTCAGGGCTTTCCTGGTCGATGCAGCGACTAATCTTACTCCGCAGCAGCCGAGCAAATACGTTTATGTGGAGCTTACTGATCCCTTCGGCCTCACCGTCAGCCGCGTCAAGATCAAGGACAATAACGGCTACTTTGCCGGACAGCTGGCACTTGACTCCGAAATGCCCGAAGGTGACTACACCCTGTCGGCCTACACCACGTATATGCAGAATCAGGGAAGCGATTTCTTCTTCCGGAAACAGTTGCCGATACGTAGCTACTACTCTCTGCGATATGATCTCGACACTGGATTCGACTTCTCCGGCAGTGACCTCAGGCTCCACGCTTCATTGACCGACCGCACGTCGCACCGCCCGGTAAAGTGCGAAAGCCTCATGCTCTCATACCCTGACGAAAAAGTCGATGAAGCAGGGCGCAACAACTCAACTCACACATTCCGCATCAGCGATGATCGGCGCGCCATGGGTGTGGTAAAACTCACATTTGATAATTATGAGAAGTTTGTGGCACTCCCGGCCGACACTACACTTCTCTCGGTAACTTTCCACCCTGAGGGTGGATACATGATTCCCGGCACGATGAACACCGTGGCGTTCAAAGCCATCGATGGAGCCGGACGCGGAGTTGACGTGGAGGGCGAAATATCTGACTCACATGGAGGGAAAATAACGACACTACGCTCACGTCACCGCGGCATGGGCTCCGTCAGGTTCATTCCGACCTACGGAGAGACCTACACAGCCCGCATCGGTGACCGGGAATTTACGCTGCCGGCGACACAAGCTTCAGCGGCTGTGATTCAGATAGACACCCACCGTCCGGATTCACTGATCATAATGACGTCCGGACAGGTTCCGCAAGGGTCTGCCGTGATAGCCCATAGCCGCGGTAGGCTCATCTATGCAGCCGAAGCTGCCGCAGGCAGCCACCTCAGGGTGGCAGCCGACCGTCTGGCCGACGGAGTGGTGCAGTTCCTCCTCGTTGATGATGCCGGTCGCACACTCAGCTCACGCATGGCATTCATCTATCCCGACCGCAGCTCTGAGATCATCTCCTCCGACATGACCATAATCCCCGAAGGAAGCTACGCCGTGGCCATAACCGACAATCACCACGCCGTGGCTGACACCATCAGCTCCATAGAGGCCGGGCTCCTGCTCCAGAGCGACCTGCGGGGCCACATCGAGGATCCGGCATATTACTTCACCGATCCCGACCGCAAGACACGCGCCGACCTCGATGCCCTGATGCTCACCCAGGGCTGGGAGCGTTACGATATACCCGCCACACTCTCCGGCAAATACGTGATGCCGCAATTCCCGATAGAAATCGGAGGAGAAATCACCGGCACAGTCCGATCACGATGGAGAGGAAAGCCTATGATGGGGGCCACCGTCCAGGCCATGGTGCCGGCAAGCGGCTTCGGAGCCGCTGTGCTGACCGACAGCCTCGGCCGGTTCAGCATCAACGGACTCGACTGGCCTGAAGACTCACGGTTTATCTTTCAGGTCAAAAACCCGAAAGGTAAGAAAGAACACAACTACCACATCGATGCCGACTCTTACCCTGAAATAAACCCTCTCCCCGTCAAATATCTGCCTGATAACAATATGACGGATCCCGATGATGACGCCATAACCGCAATGATGGCCGGCGGAGTCATGCTGCGCGAGATCGAAGTTCATGCACCGATGAGTGAAGACAAACTCCGCACCACCGCTCTCAAGGCATTCGGCACACGCGCCATCGACTCAAAAGACTTTGAAGAACGCGGCATCACTTCCTACGAAGAGGCTCTGCGCGGCATCCCGGGCATCACCGTCAGCGGTGGCATGATCAAATCACTTGCCGGACGCAACTCTATCTATGGAGAAACGCCTGTGCAGATATGGATCGATGATGTGCAATGGACTCCGGCAGGAGGCAGCCCTATGGCCATCAACACCATCAGCAACATTCAGCTATCCACACCCGGCGGTGCGGCGGCTAATGTCGCCACCCAGCCGGCAACATCGGGAGGCACCCCGATACAACTTAGCGAGCTTGATAATGTATATCCTTTCCACACTGTTGAAAGGCTTGAATATCTTCGTCCGGGAGCAGCCGTAGTTTACTCTGGCTCTGCACAATCCGGACTCATCAAGATCACAACCAGATCTGAGGTTTCGCCAAGCCGTCAGCCTGACATATTCATACGCTCGCTTAGCCCGCTCGGCTACCAGCGGCCACGTGACTCCTACCGTCCACACTATATTTACCGCGAAGACTTCAATGATGCCTCCGGCAAACCTGAAGTAACCTCCATATGGTTGCCCATGGCCAAGGAAGGGACTAAGATCCCGACCATTCCCAACTCCACCACCATAATCTCAGGCATCACCGCCGACGGGCGCCCCATACAGCTTCGCCTCCGCTGATTCCCGCTCTCAACATCATTAGCGCTTGCATAATGGAATGCCCTCTATTATGCAAGCGCTTAATCTTTTATCCGATACCCGGCCACCGACGCAAAATAATCATCGAAATGTTTGATTATTTTAGGAAAAGAAGTAATTTTGCACTATTAAAGCACCTTAACTGAACCAATTCATGACATTCGAAAAAATCCAGGGGCTTATCGATGCTCCTTTCACCCCATTCCTGCCCAACGGCGAAGTAAACCTCGAACCGATTCCCGCCTATGCCGCAATGCTCAAGAAAAACGGTCTTAAAGGCGTGTTTATCAATGGATCGTCCGGCGAAGGCTACATGCTCACCGACGACGAGCGCAAGCGCCTGGCAGAAGCCTGGGTAGCTGCTGCACCCGAAGACTTCAAGGTAATCGTGCACGTGGGTGCATGCTGCGTCAAGAGCGCGCGCGAACTTGCCCGCCATGCTGCCGAGATCGGAGCATGGGGCATCGGTGCAATGGCCCCTCCCTTCCC
The DNA here is from genome assembly GCA_964555345.1 of uncultured Bacteroides sp. Lineage (GTDB taxonomy): Bacteria > Bacteroidota > Bacteroidia > Bacteroidales > Muribaculaceae > UBA3263. The sequence continues at coordinate 744 of CAZKRV010000100.1, read as the reverse complement.
CAAGATCGGACGCGTGGAGGAACTGGTGAAATACATCGAAGAAATCGCCTCCGCCGCCCCCGAACTCCCCTTCTACTTCTACCACATTCCTGCATTCAACGGAGCTTTCCTCCCGATGGTCAAGCTGCTTGAAGCTGTCGACGGACGTGTGCCCAACTTCGCAGGCATCAAATACACTTTCGAGAGTCTCTACGAATACAACCAGTGCCGACTCTACGGCAACGGAAAGTTCGACATGCTTCACGGCCAGGACGAAACCATACTCCCCTGCCTTGCCATGGGCGGAGCACGCGGAGGCATCGGCGGCACCACCAACTACAACGGACGTGAACTCACTGCCATCATTGATGCCTGGAACCGCGGCGACATCGAAGCCGCCAGCGATCACCAGAACTTCTCGCAGGAGGTAATCAATGTGATCTGCCGTTACCGTGGCAACATCGTCGGAGGCAAACGCATCATGAAACTGATCGGCCTGGACCTCGGCCCCAACCGCACCCCATTCCAGAATGTGACCCCCGAAGAAGAAGCCGCGATGAAAGCCGAACTCGAAGCCATCGGTTTCTTCGAACGCTGCAATAAATTCTGATCCATGGACTGGAAAGCATATCTCAAAGGCTGGGAGGCCCGCTACCGCGCCGACCTTACCGAAAATATCCTCCCCTTCTGGCTACGCCACGGCTTTGACCGCGAAAATGGCGGCGTGCTCACCTGCCTTGACCGCGAAGGCCGCCTGATGGACTC
>CAZKRV010000099.1:0-7276 GCA_964555345.1 uncultured Bacteroides sp. | reverse complement strand
GAAGAAAACCCCTGGAACGCTTTTGAAGAACAGTTTGCCGTAGGCACCGTTCATCAGGGCACAATCTCTTCTCTCACCGAAAAGGGTGCAGTGGTTACTCTCGCTGAAAACGTTGAAGGATTCGCTACTCCCAAGCACCTCGTGAAGGAAGATGGCAGCCAGGCCAAGCAGGGCGAAACCCTTGACTTCAAGGTTATCGAATTCAACAAAGACGGCAAGCGCATCATTCTCTCCCACAGCCGCATCCACGAAGACGAAACCAAAGCCGAACGCAACGCCGAGCGCAAAGCCAAGCGCGCAGCAGCTCCCCGTCGCGAAGACTCCGTGAACCTCCCCGCTCCCGAAAAGACCACTCTCGGTGACCTCGAGGCTCTCGCTGCTCTCAAGGAAAAACTCTCTGCCGGTTCCGCTGAATAATAAGCGATCCAGCACGACCAATCTATAATCAGAGCGGTGCTCCCCCTCCGGAGCGCCGCTCTTTTTGCATATTGTCAGCGTCCATGTTAAAATAATGTGCCAATCATTGATTTTCACAAAAATAATAGTAATTTTGCACCGTAAACGACTCTTAGCCGAACTTACCATAACACAACCATAAAAACCAACAATCACATTCACCTACACAACATGAAGACTACTTCCAGACTTCTCTTGTCGGCAATTGTGGCATCGGCCTGCTTTACCCCGGCCATGGCACAGGATGCCACGCCGGTGACCATCAATGTTGACAAAGCCGACGGCTCGCTCTATCGCGGCGGCACGGCCCAGTCGGCAGCAGGCACCTGGTGCAGCGAGTGGATAAGCACCGCCACAAACCCGGGCGTAAAATTATCCGCACCTGTCAACAACATGCAGTGGAGCGGCGACAATCTTGACCTCCGCAGCGGATCGGCCGGCTCATCGGTCTACACCATCACCTCCACCTCTTCCGGCTATTCATTTACTTTCACCGCCATTGACTCAGCCAATCCCGAGACCATCACCGCTGGTGAAAAGAACTTCACTTCGTCAGCTACAGCCCAGACCCTCACCGTGGCCGATATCGAAGAGAGCAACAACACCAAATTCACCGTCGAAGGCGCCAACAAGGGCATTCTGGTAACCAACTTCACCGTGACTCTCTCGCCCCGCGCCGAAGTTAAGGCTCTGTTCCAGACCACCACAATCACCGACGGCGAATTCGCACCCGAAACCAACTGGTACACCATTCAGATCGCCGAAGCCGGCTATCACTGGACTTACGTGCCCGGCGCCACCAAGATGTCGCTCTCGCAGACCAAGACAGAGTTTGCCGATGCTGACCTCTGGTGCTTCACCGGCGACGAAGACAAAGGCTTCCAGATCTATAACAAAGCTGCTGGCGCCGGCATGATGTTTGCCGCTCCCACAACTATGACCGGCACCACAGGAGCCACCGCCTATGCTGTGGTGAAGGAACCGGGAGCAACCGGCTATTGCTATGACTGGCAGTTCCGCGAGACTGACGTGCTCGGCGAAGACATCCCCGCTTTCTACGTTAACGAGTTAGGCGCTACCGCCAAGGTCCTCAACAACCGCGACAATACTCTCGCATTCTGGACCGGCGGCGCTGATGCCGGATCCGCAGTGCAGGTGATCTGGGCACAGCAGACCGTCGATTTCGATGCCGCAAACAATGGCGAATTCGCCATTGCCCCCGGCACCTCCTCCTCGGCATGGTCAGCATCATGGACCCACAATCTGTCGCAGGTAGGTTTCCAGACAAGCGCGAACAATATGCAGCCCGCAGCTGACCACCTTAAGATCTACACCGGAATACAGACAGCCCCCTGGACATTCTTCTCGCCGGAAGGCACCTACGTATGCGGCTACGAATTCGACTTCTGCAAGGACGGATCATACGACGCAGTGGTAACCGTGGCCAACGGTGATGACAACGCTATCGATGCCACCGCTGAAAATCAGCACTTCGCAGTGACTAACCTCAGCGAGAGCGCATCGTCTGATCTCAACATCACCGCTAATCCTGCCAATGCCAACAAGGGCATACGCGTGACCAACTTCAGCATTACCTACCGCCGCACCACCGAGCCTATGCTCGGCACCATCGTGTTCCGCTATGACGGCACACCCGGCTACAACGTATGCTACCGCATTCCCTCCATCACCACCATCGAAAACGGCCCCCACAAAGGCCGCCTGCTCGCCATCAACGACTACCGCTACAGCGGTGCCGACATAGGCAACGGCCGCATTGACCTCTACATGTCTTACTCCGATGACAATGGCCTCACCTGGTCCGAGCCCGACCATATGCGCGACGCCAACGGCAACCCCGTGGCACAGGGCACCGGACTCGGCACTCTCGAAACCTCGCTTCAGCACCCCGACTGCGGCTTTGGCGACCCCGCCATGGTCAGCGACCGCGAGACCGGCCGAATCCTCGTTGTCAGCGTTTGCGGACGCACTCCCTTCTGGTCCGGCCGCCGCAACAACCCCAACCAGGTTGCACGCTGGTATTCTGAAGATGGCGGTGAGACTTGGTCCAAATACACCAATATCACTGAAGACATCTACACCCTCTTTGACGGCACCACCCCCAACGGCTACATCGACAGCCAGTTCTTCGGATCAGGCCGCATGGTGCAGAGCCGCTACATCAAGGTCGGCGATTACTATCGTGTATATGCCGTAATGAGCGGTTATCACAATGCCTCCGGCAATGTGTCGAACTGGGTGCTCTACACCGACGACCTCGGCCAGACATGGCATATCCTCGGCGACCCGATGACCCCCCCCGTGCCCTCGCTCGGCGACGAACCCAAAGCTGAAGAACTGCCCGACGGCTCCGTGCTCTTAGCCGCTCGCCGCAACTCAGGCAACCGTCATTTCAATGTGTTCCACTATACCGATATCGAATCTGCCGAAGGCACATGGGGCACAGCCGTGGCTACCAACATGGGCATGGGCAACATCAACGCCTGCAATGGTGAGATCATGATCCTCCCCGTGCGCAACGTCGAAACTCAGGAGCCTGCCTATATGGCACTCCAGTCATTCCCCTACGGAGGTTCGCGCCGCAACGTCAGCATCGCATGGAAAGTGCTTGACGAGGCTGCCGACATCGCCACCCCCGAAGCATTCACCACATGGAACGGCCGCATCCAGATCTCCAAAATGGGATCCTGCTACTCAACCATGTGCTGGCAGCACGACAACACTCTGGGCTTCCTCTATGAAGAAGAAACCTTGGGTAAATCCTATTGCGAAGTCTACCGCAACCTCTCCATTGAGGACATCACCGATGGTAAATATGAATACGCTCCTGATGAAAATGGCGAATTTGCCGCTAAACTCACCAAGGAAGTCGTAAGCTACCGTCTGGAAAACGAAGCTCCCAACGGAACTCCCGGCGAATTCGTCGGACAACCCGATGGTGAGGGAAACGTTGAGGCCGAAGAGGCAGCCGCCGAATATCTCGAGAACCCCACTCTCGAAAACTACCTCCTCTTCAATAAGGCCATAACCTCAGGCGGCGGCGTAATACGCATACAAGACGGTGGCGTCTACGTGATCAAGAGTGCACACAACGGCAAATACACTTTCGGTGACCGCTGGCTCACCTCCGACGGCTCAAAGCTCATGTCGGTCAGCGCCCCCACCGAAGAAACAATGTTCACCATTGCCCACCGCAACGAAGAATCGGCAAACTGGGTACTCTATCACCCTGCCACCAAGACATATCTTGCTCAGTCGCCCTCAACGCTCGAAACTTCGTTCACCGTTACCACTGACCCCGCCATGGCTCATGACTATGCGATCGCAAGCTCACTCGAAGGCTACACTACTTTCTGTGACTCCGATCCCGGCCATGCCACCTACAACGCCATACACCAGGGTGGCAACAACAACGGCCACATCGTGATCTGGCTTGCATCTGAACAGCCCTCCAAGTGGTATGTATCATTTGACCACATGGCCACCGAAGATGAAATGCCCGACTTCACCACCATCGGCATCACCGAAATCAATGCCGGCGACGAAGCTCCCGTGCGCTACTTCGACGTAACCGGCCGTCAGGTTGCTGTGCCCGTACGCGGTCAGCTCCTTATCACCTCCGACCGCCGCAAGGTCATCTTCTGATCCACACCTGCCACTCTATAATCCGAACGAGGCTGCCGATCGGCAGCCTCGCTCTATTTGTTAATCCTTTATCACTGGCCAGTCCAATAGACCGCGAGCCATGGTCAGCTCAAGTTCCGATCCCTGCCGCACCCTATTATAACGCGACAGCGGCACCTGTCTGTCCTTGATCCGTCCGTCGGCAAACTGCATCGAGAGATAATACACGTAATACTTCTCGCCGGTGCTCACCACCCGGTTGCGCACACGGCGCGTACGGTGACGCTCCTTACTGTACTTACACAATACGGTCACTCGCTCCGTATGCTCCGATGCCAGATCTGATTCATAATAATTCAGCGCCAGCAGCCCCCAGAAAAGCACCACAGCCGTCACAGTCATCACCATCAGTCGACGACGACCACCAACCGCGCCCGCCACGATCGCCCCGCCCGCAGCCCATGCCACGGGACGCCACCACTCCACTAAAGTGCGGTCGAGCAGACACACGCCCCACCCCACCAAGGCCAGTCCCACCAGGACCGCACCCCAGATCTTCACATTCTTCATATCCGCAAAGTTACATAATTCCGGGAAAAATTGTAAATTTGCATTCGCATTCACCTTAATTAAACCAGCTAAATCATTTACAATATGAAAAAGAATCTTCTTAAAACCCTGATCCTGGCCGTAGGACTTGCCTCCGCGATGCCCGCAGTTGCCCAATTCAACCTCGGCAAAGCGATCAGCGCCGGCTCCAAAGCCGTAAAAGCCGCAACACTTACCGACGAGCAGATGGCCGCATACGTCAAGGAATCTGTCGATTGGATGGATGCCAACAACCCTGTCACCCCCGAAGACGATCCCTACACCATACGCCTGCGCAAACTCACCGAGGGGCTGACAAAAGCCGATGGCATACCCTTGAATTTCAAAGTTTACCGCGTGATCGACATCAACGCTTTTGCCTGTGCCGACGGTAGTGTCCGCGTATTCTCCTCGTTAATGGACATCATGGACGACGACGAACTCCTCGGCATCATCGGCCATGAAATCGGCCACGTGGCCAAGCATCATTCAAAGAAGGCATTCCGCACCGAACTGCTCACCGGTGCGCTCAAAGACGGCATAGCCTCCACCGGCGGCAAGGCCGCTGCCCTGACCGACTCACAGCTCGGCCAGCTCGGTTCAGCGCTCGTCAACTCCAAATATTCACAGAAGCAGGAAAAAGAAGCCGACGATTATGGCTATGATTTCCTGAAAAGTAACGGCAAGAACCCGTGGGGCATGGTCAAGGCATTTGAAAAATTCCAGAAGATGGAAGGCGATGCCGGCTCCAAGTCGACATACATGAGCCGTATGTTCTCGTCACACCCCGAAACCACCGAGCGCATCAAGCGCATGACCGAGCGCTGCAACGCCGACGGAATAGCCCGCCCTGAATAAATCAACAGACCGATGGCAACGAACCTCAATTCCACCCACCCGCTGCTCCGGTTCATGGACCGCGGAGTGAGCAACTTTCTCGCCGTAGAGCATATCACCGCCGAGCTACGCGAGGCCGGATTCACCGAACTGCACGAAGCCTACTCTTGGGACATAGAGCCGGGAGGCCGCTACTATGTGACCAAAAACGGCTCGGCCGTCATGGCATTCGTGGCCGGCACCGAGCCTGCTGCCGGATTCGGCATCATTGCCGCCCACAGCGACTCGCCCGGCTTCCGCATCAAGCCACGCCCCGTGATGGAGTGCGGCAAAAATCCGGCAGATGGCGCCACCATGGTCAAACTCAACACCGAGGTCTACGGTGGAGCCATCTGGCACACATGGTTTGACCGTCCGCTCGGCATCAGCGGTCGCGTGATCCTGAAAAGCGACAATCCGGTCTACGCCCCGCATCACGTCAACGTACGCATCGACGATCCACGCCTGATCATACCCCATCTGGCCATACACTTCAACCGACAAGTCAATTCCGGACTGTCGCTCTCAGCCCAGAAGGATATGCTCCCCGTGTTCGGCTACATTGACTCCGCACTGGGCGGTCACGATGCCGTCAAGCGCCTCGTGGCCTCCGCGCTCGGCGTAGAGCCGGACATGGTGCTCGACTATGACCTCACCCTCTTCGACGTGCAGCCCGCCCTGACCGTCGGCGCCGACGGCAGTTGGATCAACTCCGGACGCCTCGACGATCTGGCCATGGCCTGGTGCGCCCTCGAGGCCATCAAAAACGCTCCCGCCGGACGCCGCACACGTGTCATGGCGATATTCGACAATGAAGAAACTGGATCCGGCACCAAGCAAGGTGCCCACTCGCCCCTGCTGCGCACAATCCTTCGCCGTGTATGTCGCGCTCTGGGCGGACGTGCTGAAGATATGGCCCGCGCCGTCGCTTCAAGCTTTTTCATTTCGGCCGACTGCGCCCATGCCTATCACCCCAACTATCCCGAAAAGATGGATCCGGTCAACCACCCGATGCTCGGCGGTGGTCCCGTCATCAAGGTCAATGCCAACTGCAAATACATGACCGACGCCGACTCCGCCGCCGCCTTCAGATGGATCTGCGACCGCGCTGGTGTGCCATGCCAGGAATTCGTCAACCACAGCGACTCGCCCGGCGGATCCACCCTCGGCAATATCCTCACATCGCAACTCCCCATGCGCGGAGTCGACATGGGCATCGGCCTCTGGGCCATGCACTCTGTACGCGAGACCGCCTCACTCGCCGACGTAGACTTCACCGTGCGTGCATTCAGCGAATTCTACTCACTCGACTAAACCCGATGATAGTCTACAACGTCACATTCTTCTATCCTCCGCAGCTCGCCGCGCGCGTGCACTCATGGCTCTCGCAGTCATGGGTGCCCGCGGCAGCCGCTGCCGGCTGCATGCCCCCCCTCGCGCTGTCCATGGACAGCCCGCAGGAAGGCGTGGAGCGCATGGCCGTGCAATCCTATTTCGCCACCGCCGAGGCCGCCGAGGCATTCGCCGCGCGCGAAGCCTCCCTGCTTGTTGACGATATGCAGGCCCGCTTCGGAGCACAGACCGTCGTGGCCTACCCCACCATGATGACTCAGATAGAGCTATGAGCGGAGAGTGGGAAAAGATATACATCGGTATCGACCCCGGCACCAACGTGATGGGCTATGGCATACTCGGAGTAACCGGCCGCAAG
>CAZKRV010000098.1:0-7402 GCA_964555345.1 uncultured Bacteroides sp. | reverse complement strand
GCACCTGGTTTGGGACCAGGTGGTCGCAGGTTCGAATCCTGTCACCCCGACAAATCCCTAACCCGCCGGTTATCTGTGAAGAGCAACCCCGGCGGGCTTTTTTGTTGCTCTCATCAGTCGGTAGTTATTTTGATTTTTTATTGGCGGTTTGAAAAAAAATTAGTTATTTTGCAGGTAAAATAAAAAGTAAGTATGAAGAAATACCTGATAAGCATTTGCGTTGCTGTAATTTTTGGCATATCGCCGACTGCCGCTCAACTGGTGATCAACACTGCTCAGCCTGAACGTCCGGTGACTCTCGGAGTCAGGGCCGGAGGTAACGTGAGCAACACATCATCTAATGAAATGAGTTTGATGCCTACTTTCGGTATGTATGCCCCCAATTGGAAGGGTGGATTCACTGGAGGTGTAGTGGTCAATCTCAATATCAGGGAATATATTTCGATACAGCCTGGATTTTTCTACTCATCGGCATCGCATGGCTTCAAGCGCATGAGTATCGGTCCGAATGAAGAGGGTTATCAATTTGTTACTGTAACTACGTCTAACTCCACTGCCCATTATTTTCAGGTGCCTGTCATGGCATCATTCAAGATGGAATGCGGACCTCATATTAAACTGCTTGCTGAGGCCGGCCCCTATTTCGCATGGGGCGTGGGCGGTAACGAAAAGTATGTGACCAACCGCTATAATGCCACTCCGGAAAACCCTGCTGACCGTACTCACAAGCGTGACTATTTCGGATCCGAAGGTGTGGGTTATACGTTTGACTGGGGCTTCAAGATGGGTGTGGGCGTGAGTTTCGGTCGCTTTGTGATCGGTGCCCACTATCTTGCCGGTTGCCGTGACGTGTTGCGTCCGACTGCGTGCATTGATCCGAACTCGAATCCAATGCTTTGTGCTGGTGTTAAGGGCTACAATAAAATGTGGCAGTTCACCATCGGCTATGACTTCTGATTTCATGAAAAATCAACACTTTGTTCGTTTATAATTAATTATGTCGAAAGAATTCAAGTATCAGGAAATGTTTCCGCTCGGTCCTGACACTACCGAGTACTATCTCCTGACCAAGGACTACGTGAAAGTTGAGAACTGGGCCGGCCATGAGATGCTCGTGGTCGATCCTGAGGCTCTGCGCGTGCTTGCTCGTCAGGCTACTCACGACAATGCTTTTATGCTCCGTCGTGAACATAATGAAATGGTGGCCAAGATCCTGGCTGATCCCGAAGCAAGTGCCAACGATAAGTTCGTGGCTCTGACCATGCTCCGTAATGCTGAGATCGCTGCCAAAGGACAGCTCCCTTTCTGTCAAGACACAGGCACTGCCATCTGCCACGCCACCAAGGGTCAGCAGGTATGGACCGGCTGTTGCGACGAAGAGCAGATCAGCCACGGCGTGTTTGACACCTATACAGGTTGCAACCTGCGTTACTCGCAGAATGCACCCCTGACTATGTATGAAGAGGTCAACACCGGCTGCAATCTGCCCGCACAGATTGATATTCATGCCGGTGAGGGTGACGAGTATCACTTTCTTTTCGTGGCAAAGGGTGGTGGCTCCGCCAATAAAACCTATCTTTATCAGGAAACTAAGGCAACTATCAATCCCAAGACTCTGGTGCCTTTCCTCGTAGAAAAGATGAAGACTCTGGGCACCGCCGCCTGTCCTCCATATCATATTGCATTCGTGATCGGTGGCACTTCTGCCGAAAAGAATCTTGAAGTAGTGAAGAAGGCTTCGGTGAAATATCTGGATTCGCTGCCCACTCATGGCAATGAGCTGGGTCACGCTTTCCGCGATGTGGAGCTGGAGAAGGAACTGCTCGAGGCTTCACGCAAAATCGGACTTGGCGCACAGTTCGGCGGCAAGTACTTCGCTCACGATATTCGAGTGATCCGTCTGCCACGACATGGAGCATCCTGCCCCATAGGCATGGGCGTGAGCTGCTCTGCCGACCGCAATGTGAAAGCTAAGATAGACCGCAACGGTCTCTGGATTGAGAAGCTTGATTCCAACCCTGGAGAGCTGATACCGGAAGAATATCGTAAGGCCGGCGAGGGAGAAGTGGTCAAGATCGACCTTGACCGCCCGATGGCCGAGGTGCTTGCTGAACTCGACAAATATCCGGTGAGCACACGTCTGAGCCTCAAGGGTACCATCATCGTTGGTCGTGACATTGCTCACGCTAAGATCAAGGAGCGCCTTGACCGCGGAGAGCCGATGCCTCAATACCTGAAAGATCACCCCATCTATTATGCAGGTCCGGCCAAGACTCCGGAAGGTATGCCATCCGGTTCGTTTGGCCCAACCACTGCCGGACGTATGGACTCATATGTAGACCAATTCCAGGCTGCAGGCGGATCAATGATCATGATAGCCAAGGGTAACCGCTCGAAGCAGGTGACCGACGCCTGTCAGAAGCATGGCGGTTTCTATCTCGGCTCAATCGGTGGTCCTGCCGCTATTCTTGCCGCAAATTCGATCAAGAAGGTGGAACTGCTGGAATATCCTGAATTGGGTATGGAAGCTATCTGGAAGATTGAAGTAGAGGATTTCCCTGCATTTATCCTCGTTGACAACAAGGGCAATGACTTCTTTACTGAAATTGCCGCCAAGTGTCAGGGCTGTCCAGTAGCCAAATAATAGTTCTCAAGCATACATTGAAAAACTCAGCGCCGATGGCAATCTGCCACCGGCGCTGTGCTTTTTTCTTTTTCCGTATTTACTGCTGATCTTCGCGGATAATGAGCAGTGAGTCGCCGGGGAGGAGTCGCCGTGTGCCGTTGGGCACTATGTATTTGCCGTTGCGGCGTATCATCATCACGAGTGAGCCGGCGGGCAGTTCCATGTCGCGCAGTGTGTTGCCATTGGCCAGATGTTGGTCCGTGAGGGTGATGGTGGAGAGGGAAGTGGGCAGATCGTCGGCCAGCTCCACGCCGAAGTCTTCTTCTTCGCTATCTGAATCAGTGAGGCCGAGCCTTGAGGCACATGGTATCACGGTGGTGCCTTGCACGAGGAGTGAGAGCAGAGTCACAAAAAACACGATGTTGAAGATCTGAGATGCACCTTCGACTTCAGCCACGACAGGATAGGTTGCGAAGATGATAGGAACAGCGCCGCGAAGTCCTACCCACGACACAAATGTTTTGGCTTTCATACCGATTGAGCGGAACGGGCTCAGCGATAGGAATACACTCAGCGGACGGCCTATAATGATCATGAATGCGCCGATGATGAGTGAAACAGGAGCCACATCAAGCATCTCGGCGGGATTGACCAACAGGCCGAGCATCAGGAACACCACGATCTGGGCCAGCCATGTCATGCCATCGACAAACTTGACGATGCCGCGTCGGCCCGGTAATTTAGCATTGCCGAGTATGATGCCGAGCATATATACGGCCAGATAGCCGTTGCCGCCGAGATCAGTCGCTACGGCGAATGTGAAGAATACGGATCCGAGCATCAGTATCGCTATCATCGATGTGGCCTGTGCCGGATCTTCGGTGTGCGAGCCTTTGGACCCGATGCGGGTATAGGCGTTGATGAGCCGGAGTGTGACCTTACCCATGATCAGGCCGATGGCGCCGCCAACTCCGAACTGGAGCAGAAGCTGCCCGATGAGAGTCAGAGCCGATAGTGATCCTCCGAGTTGCACGGCCTCGATGAGTATCAGCGTGAGCATATAGGCCATCGGGTCGTTTGATCCGCTCTCGAGCTCAAGTATCGGGCGCAGGTTGTGTTTCAGTCCCACTTTGCGACTGCCGAGTATGCCGAACACCGAGGCAGAGTCGGTAGATGACATGGTCGATGCGAGTAGCAGCGACGGAAGCAGGGCGAAGTGAATGTTGGTCCAGCTCATGCCTGACAGCCACCAAATGAAGAGTCCGGTAAGCAGGGCCGTGAGTAGTACTCCGACAGTAGAGAGCACAAGACCAGGTACTATTACAGGTCTGATTGCCGACAGTTTGGTCGACATGCCGCCTGAGAAGAGGATAATGCACAGTGCGATCATGCCGATGAACTGAGCCGTGTGCATATCGGAGAACTGGATGCCGACACCGTCGCAGCCGAACCCCATGCCGACAAGCAGGAATATGAGCAGCAGAGGCAGACCTATGCGGTAGCTGGACTTGCCGATGAGCACGCCGGCTATCAGCAGAGAGGAGCCTATAAGCAGAATGTTTTCGGAGGTGATGAGTTCCATGGCGTGAATCATGAGAATCGGGCATTGGCTGCGGCGAGCGATTCCGGACGGCCTATGTCGAACCAAGTGTAGTCCGATGCAGTGTGTCCTTTAATCAGCAGCCCCTTTGCAGCGCAGTGCAGATAGAAAGGTGTGATGGAAAATGCCGGTTTACCGAGTTTTTTAGAATAGGACTCAAGTTCAGGGAAAAGCGAGGGAGAGAAAAGGTGTATGCCATTGAAGGAGAGCGGCACCATGGACTTAGGATCAAAATTGAATGTATCGGGACGGGTCTCGCCGGTGTCGGTATTGAGCCAGCCGCGGAGCGACATTGTGTCGCGGTCGAACACGAGCCGTCTTGATGACTGGCGGTCAGAAACAAGCAGAGTAGCCGCGGCACCATGAGGCAGAGTGAGAGAGCGTAGGTCCAGGTCGGTGGCTATGTCGGCGTTGTGGAGCAGGATCGGCTCGTCGCCGGGAAACAGCGGTCGGGCATTGAGCAGGCCACCTCCGGTTTCGAGTGGGGCATCCGGCTCATAGCTAATGGCTATATCTATGCCGAAATTTGCATTGTCATGCAAATAGTTGGCTATCATATCGGCAAAGTGGTGTACGTTAATGACCGCATGGGTCACACCTGCCGCTTTTAGATTGCGTATAACACGGCTGAGCATTGGCTCGCCACCGACTTCAACGAGGGCTTTAGGGCGTGACTGTGTGAGGGGATACAGACGTGTGCCGAGCCCGGCGGCAAAGATCAGTGCACGCATGGCAGTGAGGGTTGTTCGCGGTGGTGAAGCACTATGCGGATCGGTCGACCGGCGAAGCTAAGACGCAGATGTGTGGCCATATGGTCTGCGCTATAAAGCGAACGGTGACGGCCGCCTGTGCAGCCGAAAGCTACCTGCAGATGGCTGAATCCGCGTTCGAGATAGCGATCAACTGCGGCATCAACCAATGCATAGCAGTGGCTCAGGAATTCAGTTATCTCGCCGTTGCTCTCTAAAAATTCAATCACTTCCGGATCGCGACCTGTCAGTTGCTTGTAGCGGTCATAACGGCCGGGATTATGCACGGCTCGGCAGTCGAACACAAAGCCTCCACCGTTGCCCGACAGGTCAGCCGGCAAACCTTTGCGATAGCTGAAGCTGAGCACTTCGACAGTGAGCATTCCGTCTGCTACGTCGGTACTCTCCTGTCCTGGCAATGTGATTGATGATGCCAATGAGTGCAGATAGGGGAATGTCGCCGGATCCAGAGATTCGCGCAGTTCGGCGAGTGCTGCCGGGATCTGCTGCATGAACGCCGTCTTGCGCTCATAGAGCCCGCGAAATCCGTAAGCTCCAAGCACCTGCATCATTCTAAAAGCCACAAAGTCGGGAAGTGCGTTACGGAACTCTGCTTCGTTGACTCCGGCAGCGGCTACGTAGCGGCTCACCATTTCATTGCGGAAAGCGGGAGTGAATCCGGCGCGAGTCTGCCATAGAAATGAGGCTATATCGTAGTGCACAGGGCCGCGGCGACCGCCCTGAAAGTCGATCAGCCATGGCGAGTCGTTGTGTATCATCACATTGCGGCTCTGGAAGTCGCGCACCATGAATCCAAGCGGGCGGGCGGATAGCAGACGGATAGTCAATGCGTCAAATTCGCGTTCAAGCGCAGGCTCGTCAATCTCAATGCCGAGTGGCTTCAGAAAGCAGTATTTGAAGTAGTTGAGGTCCCACATCACAGATCTGGAGTCCATTTCAGCCACAGGATAGCAGCGATCGAAGTCAAGCCCCATGGCTCCGCTTATCTGGAATCGTGGCAGTAGATCTATGGTGCGTCCGACCAAATCACAGTCGGTGATGCGGTCAATCAGCGCCACCGACCCAAGATCTTCCTGAAGATAGGCCATACGGTCATCGCTTACGGCAATGACCGCGGGCACCGGAAGAGAGCGGGCGGTGAAATATTGTGCCAGATAGATAAAAGCTTCGTTTTCGGCAACACTGGTGCCAATCACACCTATCACCGTCGTATCGTCAGTGAGTGTGAGCCTATAATACTTCCGGTTAGATCCTGACCCGGCTATCGGTTGTATGGACGCGACCCTATCGGCGCCGCCGGCCAATTGCTTAAGCCTTTGCATAGAGCCGTTCGCGGGCGGCAAGCACGCGTTCGTCGGTGATGTAATCGTCATAGTCCATCATCTTGTCGATGATGCCGTTTGGCGTCAATTCGATGATGCGGTTGCAGACGGTCTGGATAAATTCATGGTCATGGCTGCTCATGAGAATGTTGCCCTTGAACGCCTGGAGAGTGTTATTGAACGCCTGAATCGATTCAAGGTCAAGGTGGTTGGTGGGAGAGTCGAGCACCATGGTGTTGGCATCACGCAGCATCATGCGGGCAATCATGCAGCGCATCTTCTCGCCACCGGATAGTACGGAGGCCTTCTTGAGCACTTCCTCGCCGCTGAAGAGCATTTTACCGAGGAAGCCTTTGAGGTATATTTCGCTGGAATCGTTGCTGAACTGACAAAGCCAATCGACAAGGTTGAGGTCGGTGTTGAAGAAAGCCGAGTTGTCGAGCGGCAGATATGCAGTGGTGATGGTCTGACCCCACTCAAATGTGCCACTGTCGGCCTTGCGGTTGCCGGTAATAATTTCAAACAGGGCTGTCATGGCACGGGGATCGTGAGAGAGGAAAGCGACTTTGTCGCCCTTCTCAATCTGGAAATTCACGTCAGAGAAGAGTACTTCACCGTCGACAGATGCACTGAGGCCCTTGACTTCCAGAATTTTGTTGCCCGGTTCACGCTGCGGGGTAAAGATTATGCCGGGATAGCGACGGCTTGACGGCTGGATCTCCTCCACGTTAAGCTTCTCTAACATCTTTTTGCGCGATGTGGTCTGCTTGGACTTTGCTACGTTGGCCGAGAAACGCTGAATGAATTCGAGCAGCTCCTTGCGTTTTTCCTCAGCCTTCTTGTTTTGCTGTTGCTGCTGACGCAGGGCCAGCTGTGAAGACTGATACCAGAACGAATAGTTACCGGCGAAGAGCTGCATCTTGTTGTAGTCGATGTCGAGGGTGTGGGTGCAGACCGAGTCAAGGAAGTGACGGTCATGGCTCACCACAAGCACGGTATTTTCAAATTTGGAGAGATAATCTTCGAGCCACGCCACCGTGTCGAGGTCAAGGTCGTTGGTCGGTTCGTCAAGCAGCAGATTATC